>DAONZU010000222.1:0-1937 GCA_035406965.1 Bacteroidales bacterium | reverse complement strand
TTTTTAAATTTAGAAGGCGATAAAATTAGTACTTCGCGTAATTGGGCAGTTTGGTTGCACGAATATTTAGAGGAATTTCCAAACAAACAAGATGTTTTGCGTTATGTGCTTTGTGCAAATGCACCAGAAACTAAAGATAGCGATTTTACTTGGAAAGATTTTCAAGCAAGAAATAATAATGAGTTAGTTGCTATTTTAGGGAATTTCATAAATAGAGCACTCGTGCTTACTCATAAATATTATGATGGAAGAATTCCTGTTCCAAGCGAAATTATTGATAAAGAAAAAGAAATTCGCGAGGAAATTTTAAAAATAAAATCAGACTTAGAAAAAAACATAGAAAATTATAAGTTTAGAGAAGCTTTAAAAGATTTTATGCAAATTTCTAGAATAGGAAATAAATATTTAGCCGACACAGAGCCTTGGAAACTTATTAAAACAGATCCCGAAAGAGTAAAAACAATAATGTATTATTCTCTTCAATTATGTGCTATAAGTGCAATTTTAGGAGAGATATTTTTACCATTTTCTATGGTAAAACTTCGCAATATGTTAAATATGGAAAAAACAGATTGGGAAGATGTTTTGAAATTTGATTTGTTAAAACCAGAACATAAAATCAATCAAGCAGAATTATTATTTGAAATTATTGATGACGCAAAAATTGAAGAACAATTAAATAAACTTGCAAAAACTAAAGAAATGAATGAAAGTTCGGCAAAAACTGTAAGTCCGCAAAAAGAAGAAATTACTTATGATGATTTCGTAAAGCAAGATATAAGAGTTGCTACCATTTTAGAAGCAGAAAAAGTTCCAAAAGCTGATAAATTATTAAAACTTTTAGTCGATACAGGGATTGATAAACGAACAATAGTTTCGGGTATTGCTGAATATTATAAACCAGAAGAAATAATAGGTAAGCAAGTTTGTGTTTTAGTTAATTTAGCTCCTCGAAAATTGCGTGGTATTGAATCTGCTGGTATGGTTTTGATGGCTACCGACAAAGACGGAAGTTTAAAATTTGTTAGTCCCGAAAATTTAACTGCAAATGGTTCTATTATTAGTTAAACTTTTCAAAAAAATTGAAATTCTTATTTGTAGTTTCAAAAAAAATAAATATTATTGCACAAAATTAATTAACTTTTAAATATTTGATAAGTAAATAGAAATTTAAGTATTTGATAAAATCCAGATTATTTTAATTCTCAAAAATGAAACTTTTAACATTAATTCGTCATGCTAAGTCAGAGCAAGACACAGATGATTCTGATTTTGACAGGGTATTAACAGAAAAAGGTGTGGAAGATGCCTACAAAATGGGAGAATATATCGCAAAACATTTACCAAAACCAGATTTAATAATTTCGAGCCCAGCAGAAAGAGCTGCTCACACTGCCGAAATTATTGCTGAACTAATTGGATATGATGAAGATGAAATAGAATTTGTTGATGAAATATATTTGTGTAGCACAACAGAGTTTTTAGAAGTTTTAATGGAACAAAATGTAAAAACTAAACATATATTTTTAGTGGCTCATAATCCTGGCTTAACAAATCTTGCAAATTTGTTGACAAATTCCAATATTGATAATATGCCTACATGTAGTGTAGCTCATATTGAATTGGATTTTCATAAATGGGACGATATAGAAGCTGAAACGGGTAGGGTATTAGAGTTTTTTACACTTAGGACTATATAATAAAATAAAAAAGAGGTTGTCTCAAAACAAGTGTTGAGCCAATAACCTCTCAAGGTGTTTCAGAAGTGTTAAAATGCAAGGCGCTGAAATTGAGGACGAAGGAGCGTACAGAAGTACGTGACTGAGTCCGAATATTGAAAGCAACGAAGCAGTTTGACACTTATGAGACACCGCCCTTTCTTAGTTTAAGCAATTTTTGTCTTTATCGACAAATCTTTCATAAATGAACTTTGCACA
>DAONZU010000221.1:0-1962 GCA_035406965.1 Bacteroidales bacterium | reverse complement strand
CCAGTTTTCGTTGGTGTTATTTTTGCCATTCTGAATTTAACCTTTTGATTATTTAGTTCAAAATTATGGGCAAAATATTCTTGGCTTTCCAATTCATTTTCTACATTTTTAAGTTCAATTCCGCAAGCTTGAAAAATGTATTTATTTATTAGTTCTAATTCGGAAAATAATTTATTAGAATTTGTCAAACTTTGGTTGATTTTAAGTTTTTGGTTTAATCGATTTTTCTTTTATTTAGTTCGTTTTTCTGCGTCGCGCTGCAATGACAGCTAACGGTCGATGCTAGAGCTCGTGGCGGCTTATGGAAAGCTTTTTTTCCATTGCCGACCGAGCGAAGTTAGGAAAAAGAAACGAACAATTTACCGCAAAACTAGCCATGAGTTTTAGCATTTGTTAGCAGTAGTACTTTTCAATCTGCTGATTTCCATTTAATTTTCTTTTGTATTTGTTCAAAAGTGTAATTTCCAATTTCCAATATTTCACCTTTTTTATTTATATAACCAGTTCTTTTGCAAACGGTAGAATAGTGGTGACAATCATTTTCTTTTGCATGTAAATTCCAAGGAATTTTTTCACAGTTTTCTCCAATAATCGCTTTGCCTTTATGAAAACTAGTGGCAATCTCAAATTGAGGTTTTATGATAATTTTTCCCATATCATTTGCAAATCCAATTTTATTGTTTTCATCAACAATTCTTATTTTGTTTTCAATGAGATAATCTGGCGATAATTCTCCGTCACTAGTATTGTAAACTTTAAATAATATGTTTTCATTTATATCAATTGCACAATAGCCTTTTTCATTTCGTAAACTAAAAACGGCAAAATATTTATAATCATCATCGTAGTCCAACTGGATTATATATTTTGCTGAATCCAACTGTTTTAAGATATTTTGTTTTTCATCAATAATGTAGTATTTATATTTCCCATCTTTTGTCTCAATAGTTTTTATTTTAAACTTTGTTTGAGCAAATGAATTTGATAAAAATGACAATATAATTATAAAAATAAACGATCTCATTTATCTGGTTTTATAGTATTACTGCTAACGTTTCCTTGCTAGAGCTTGTGGCGGCTTATGGAAATCTTTTTTTCCATAACCGACCAAGCGAAGTTATGAAATGTAAACGAACAATATACCGAAAAACTAGCCATAAGTTTTAGCAAGTGTTAGCGACTGTTTTTCTTAATGAAATCTGTGATTTTTATAATTTCTGTTTCCCCAAACTTGCCAATTTCCAGTAAATCATTATCGCCAGTTAATAAATAATTCGCTTTTCCATCTTTTGCTAATGATAAAAGAAAATCATCTTTTGGATCTCGACAAACTTGCACTTTACTTTTAACAATAATAAAGTCAATATATGGATCAAATACATTTAGCATTTCATCTAAAGCATTTTCAGAAAAATATTTTTGAAGTTTTGGTTTTGTAATTGTAGCTTCTAATTCTTGAACTAATTCGCTACTAAATATTATTCGAGTATTTTCTATTAACAAAATCGGTTCAAGTTGATTCAATTTTTTAGAAATGATAAAACTAATCCACAGATTTGTGTCAATAACCAATCTCAATGGTTTATTTTTTGGCATAACGCTCAGCTCTTACTTCTTTAACAATTTGTGCAATCTCATCAATGCTAGGAACTGAACTAGCATTCTTTCTCATTTTTTTTAAATAAGATTGAAGTTTAGAAACTGGTTCGTCAGTTACTTTGATAAGGTTTAAGTCCTGCATTCCTTTTATAAGTTGCAGAGCTTTCGGATTAAGTATTTCAATTTTTAGTGCTTCCATAATGCCAAAGTTAGGTAATTGATTTTTATCTACCAAGGTGTTCAACAAAATAGTCGCTAACGGTTCGGCGCCAGAAGCGGTCGCGGCTTGGCGACCGAGTTTTCTCCACTAGGAGAAAACGAAGTTAGGAAAAAGAAACGAACAATGAACTAAAAACCAGCGAT
>DAONZU010000220.1:0-1976 GCA_035406965.1 Bacteroidales bacterium | reverse complement strand
AACTCCTTCTTTTTTGCAACCTACAAATAGAATGCTAAAGGCTAAGGTAAATAACAAAATTTTTCTCATAATTAAATAATTTTTAATATGCCTCCACTTTTAGGCTTTCGGCAACTCCTAGTTTTTATGTTAAATACAAAAATACAAATTTTTATCGAATAATAGATGTCTATTTTTTTTGATTTATTGAATAGAAATTAAATTAATCAGATTTGCTTTCATATTTGCAAGAAACAAATTGTTGTTTAGTTTTAATTTTACTATATTCGTGAACTTAAATTTATTTTTATGAAAAATTATATTTTAATAGTTTTAGCTTTTATTTTCACTCCTTTGTTTAGTGATGCTTGTACAAATTATTTGGTAACAAAAACTGCTTCTGTTGATGGAAGTACAATGATTTCTTATGCTGCTGACTCTCATATTCGTTATGGTGAGCTTTATTGGCGACCAGCAGCTGATTGGGAAAAAGGGAATATGCGTACAATTTATGATAGAGGTACAAATAAACCTCTTGGAAAAATTCCACAAGTGCCTCATACTTATAAAGTTGTGGGTTTTATGAATGAACATCAACTTGCAATTGGAGAAACAACTTTCGGCGGACGTGATGAATTAGTTGATACTACAGGAATAATTGATTATGGTAGTATGATGTTTATTGCTTTAGAAAGGGCAAAAACTGCAAGAGAAGCAATTAAGTTAATAATAGAATTGCTTAATGAATATGGCTACGCAAGCAGTGGTGAAACTTTTTCTATTGCCGACCCTAATGAAGTGTGGATTATGGAAATTGTTGGAAAAGGAGTGGAGCAGGTATATGATAAAAAACAAAAAAAGTATGTAAATAAAAATAAAGGAATTGTTTGTGTTGCAATAAAAATTCCTGAAGGTTATGTTTCTGCTCATGCAAATCATTCTAGAATCACAAACTTTCCTTTAGAAAATATGAAAAACTCTATTTCGTGTAAAAATTTAGATAAAATCTTTGACGAAAATATTGAAGTAGTTTATTCTCACGATGTAATTAGCTTTGCTAGAGATAAAAAATATTTTTCAGGAAAAGATGAAGATTTTTCATTTTCACAAGCTTATGCACCTATTAATTATAGTGCAGCAAGAGGTTGCGAACTTAGAGTCTGGGCTATGTTTAACGAAATAAGTGATGATATGGCAAAATATTGGGATATAGCCTGCGGTAACGATTTGGAGAATAGGCTTCCATTATATATTAAGCCAAATCGCAAATTAAGTCAATTAGACTTATTCAAATTTTTTAGAAATTATATGCAAGGCACAGAATTAGATATGACAAAAGACATAGGAGCAGAGCCTTCGGGTATGCCTTATCGTTGGCGACCTTTAACTTTTAAATATGAAGGTAAAGAATATTTGAATGAAAGAGTAACAGTAACTCAACAAACAGGTTTTTCTTTTGTAGCTCAAATGCGTTCGTGGTTACCAAACGAAATTGGCGGAATTTATTGGTTAGGTGTTGATGATGCGGGTTCATGTGTATATACTCCTTTTTATGTGGGAATTACAAAACCTGCCGAAAAATGGGCTGAAGGATATGGAGATATTCTAACTTATAAAGACGATGCAGCTTTTTGGGTGTTTAATAGATTAGCACATTTTAAGTATTTGTTTTACAATAGAGTAATGCCAGAAATTGAAAAACATCAGTCATTTTTAGAAAATAAATATGTTGAATATGTGGATATTATTGATGAGACAGCTCTAAAATTATATAAGCAATCACCAGAAAAAGCAGCTGAATTTTTAACAGAGTATTCTTGTAATACCGCAAATTCTTTAGTTGATTATTGGAAAGAACTTAATAACTTTCTGTTGGTTAAGTATTTAGACGGAAACGTTAAGCCAGAAGAAAATGGTGAGTTTTTACGAAATCCATGGGGTTATCCGAAAAAAATTATTTGGCCCGGTTATTCCGATGAGTGGAAGAAAAACCTTAT
>DAONZU010000219.1:0-2016 GCA_035406965.1 Bacteroidales bacterium | reverse complement strand
ACTATTTTTATTCCTGCAAAGAAAATTAACAGTACAATAGCACCAATAATAATAAGAAGTTGAGTGTCCATAATCATATTTTTTAAATTAATATTTATAATTCTACAAAGTTAAAAAAGTTTTTTTATTATACTTATTTTTTTTGATAATTTTTATAAAACAAAAAAGCCCACTTGTTGTGAGCTTTTTTGGCGGACTGGACGGGACTCGAACCCGCGGCCCCCGGCGTGACAGGCCGGTATTCTAACCAACTGAACTACCAATCCTTAAATCGCCTGCAAATATAAAACAGATATTTATATTAGCCAAATATTTTTTAGTTTTTTTTAATTGTTTTTTTTAAGTCTATCTTTATAGTTATCAACAACTTAAATAATTTTCAAAAAAGGCTGTCTTAAATTTTATTTTAAAACAGCCTTATAAAAATATCTTTTAACCTCTATTTTTTATTTTTATTGATTCAATAACGTTAATAATATAATCGCCCATTTGTTCACATTCGCTTATAATATCCATATAATAAACACTTGCTTGATACGAATATTCAAGATTATTTAGGCTTTCTATATTTTTACGTTTCAATAAATTTCGTTGCTCGTTTATTTCATCTTCCATGCTTCGACTTACAATAAGTTCTTGTTCAGTTATTGTAGCCGAAGACAATACTTTTTGCATATTATCAAAAGCTACTTTTAAAAGTTCATACATAGAGTTGATATTTTCTATCAATTCTTCTTTAAACACAACTTCTGCGTCCATTTTACGTTTTAAATGGCGACCTATTTTACAACAAGCATCAGCAATACTTTCAATTTCTGAAACCTCACGCAAAATAGCACGTATATGTTCTTTACTTTCATTACTTAATCTTCCTTCGGTAACTTTGCCTAAATATGAACCTATTTCTATTTCCATTCTATCGCTTATCTCTTCATATTTTTCTAATCTATTATATAGTTTGAGAAATTTTTTATCGTTATGGTTCATATTTGTCATTTGTTCAACAAAACCCAACATTTTACGAACTCGCTTAGCATAAAGCTCAACTTCTTTTTCAGCTTGAAGAATTGATAACTCTGCTGTAGAAAGCATTCCTGTAGTGATATATTGAAGTCCAAATTCTCCATCTTCCTCTTCTCCCCTTCTGCTGGGGCGTATAACTTTGAGACAGATTTTTTCGTACAACTTCACAAACCATATCATTACTAAGACGTTACAGACATTAAACATGGTATGGAAGAGCGAAAGTCCGTAAGTTGTAGCTGCTTGATAAGTTAAATAAGTTTCTTGTTTTGCTACTAAATGAGCTGGAAGTTCCGATTTTGAGAGTGTAGTTATTTGCTTATATTCTTCGGGTTGCAATGAATTTATAAAACTATACATTTCTGTGGGATTTCCTGGACCAAAACTTACCACCATATTTGAAACCATGCCTACAAATAATTTAAAAATAATCAGCACCCATATTACTCCAAACACATTAAACATAAAGTGAGAAAAAGCAGCTCGTTTTGCTGATATATTTGCCGGAATAGCAGCTAGATTAGCAGTAATAGTTGTACCTATATTTTCGCCCAAAATCATTGCCGCTGCTGAAGAAAAATCTATCCAACCATTTGTCGCCATAATTAGTGTAAGAGCAACTGTAGCACTTGATGACTGAACAATAAGTGTAATAACTGTACCTATAAGCACATAAATCAAGACAGACGCAAAACCCATATCAGAGAAATTTTGTACAAAAGACAAGACCTCTGGGTTATTTTGTAAATCAGGCATAGAAGCTTTTAAATAATCAAGCCCCATGAAAAGGAAAGCAAAACCAAAAATAAATTCCCCCATTGATTTTCGCTTGTTCTTAGATGAAAATACTAAGGGGATAGCAATACCCATCAATGGAATAGAGAGGGCGCTGATAGAAAACTTACCAAATCCAAATAAGGAAATCAACCAAGCTGTAGCAGTTGTTCCAATATTTGCACCCATTATTACACCAATTGACTGCACTAAGCTAAG
>DAONZU010000218.1:0-2204 GCA_035406965.1 Bacteroidales bacterium | reverse complement strand
CCTTTTGAAACAGTAGAAACAATGGTTGCAGAAAAACCAGTTAAGAAAGTGGCAAAACCTCAACCTGTTGTTGATGAAAAACCTGTAGTAAAAGAAGCTAAAGTTGAAAAAGAAGTTGTTGTAGAAGAAAAACCTGTAAAGAAAGAAACAACAGCTAAAACTGCTCCAAAGGTAAAAGCCGAAGTTGAACCAAAAACTGAACCAAAAGCAAAGGCTACTCCAAAAGCAAAAGCAGACACTACAGCAAAAGCAGCTCCAAAGGCAAAAACAGAGGCTAAAGCTAAAGCCGAAACAGAAGAAAAACCTGCAAAGCAAACAGCAGCTAAAGCTAAAAAAGACGACGAAGAAACTAAGTAAATTTTTTTTTTCATAATAAGTATCGAAAAAGCCTGCTCTGAATTGAGTAGGCTTTTTCATTTTGAGAAAAATCTTGTTTTTGCAGTTATTTTATAACTTTGTGATATATTAAATTTTTAAGAGTTATGCATTATCATAAAATTGTTTTTTTTAGTAGTTTGAAAAATTTTTCAATAAAACTTATTCTTGTTAAGCTAATTCAAATGGTTTGTATTGTTTATTTAGTATGTTCGTGTAGTAATATCAATAAAAAAGAAGAGGAATTTAAAATCTCATATAATTTAGATGAATATATTTCTATTTATAATGCAGGACGTTCGCCTATTGAATTTAAGGTGTTACCAAACAACAAGGATTTTTCAAGTTTGGACAATATTGTTAGTTATATTAAAGACAAAGCTAAAGAATTTCCTGAAAAACCTTTAGAAATTTTTGCTTGGGAATTTGTTTATAATAATACGTTTCATGATAAAGATATTGTTATTGATGATTGGACACGAACTACTATGCCAGAACTTATTTTAAGCTCTGTTGGAGGAGGACTTTGTGGAACAAGATCTGCTGTTTTAACAAATATTCTTACAGCATTGGGTTACAAAGCTCGTAGCTGGTGTATTGAAGGACATGTTGTAACAGAAGTTTTTTCAGATGGTAGGTGGAAAGTGCTTGACCCTGATTCAGGCGTGTATTTTTTTAACGATGAAAAACAAATAGCCTCATATGAAGAACTGTGTAACAATCCGCAATGGATGAATGACACAGCAAGATGTGTTTTTATAGATAGTTCTGAATCAAAAGTTTCAGAAACATATATGTATTATGCGATTTATGCGCATTGTTTTTCTTCTGTGGAGGATAATAGAGTTTTTTACACCAACTTTGATTATAAACTTGAAAATGAAAATATTTATTTCTTACCAGAGGGAGCAGAATTGATTATGCCTTGGGAAAATAGCGAACGTGGTAAATTTTATTTATGTGCTAAATTAATTATACCGAGTAATTATAAAGGAAAAATTAAAATTCCTCTTGTTTTAGATAAAATTGAAGGGAAAGGAAAAATAAAATTTAATAAAAAACGTTATGAAATTGATGGGTGCATGACAAATTTTGGGGATTTTAATTTGATGCTTGGGAATTTTTCAATAATTGAAAATCACGGTATGGAATTTTACTTTTTTATTAATCCTCAGTTGTTTTTTGAAAAAGAAATTAATGAAATAGTTGTTAAAAGTAGAGATATAAATGAGTTAGAAATTAAAAAAGAGAAACGTAAAGAAGATGAAATTTTATTATTGCCACAATGTAAAAAATTACTTACTAATAATATTTATAATATGTTAAATGAATATTCTCAAAATCATAATTTGGAAATATTTGATAGTAGCGATAAGACAATTAAATATTTATGTGATACTTGTTGCGATTTGTATTTTTCAAAAACGGTACAACTAATTGATACACTTAAAGATTTAGATATAATGGAACAAAAATATTTTTTGAATCAATTGGAATATTTTATCCAAAACAAATGTGATTGTAAAAATGAATTAGAATTAAGTCCAAATTAGAGTGTGCAAGTCCGAAAAAATCGGATATTTTACAAAATTCTAAGTTTTGAACATCGAAATCGATTATATTTTTCGTCAAATGGTGAAATAAATTATACTTTTTGCGTATATTTGAAAAATAGTTGTATTTTTGTATAGCAAATTAACAAACAAAAGCTTTTATATTGGAATCATCTCAAACATATAGCATAGGCGATTTAGAACTTATTGGTGAAGTAAAAGCATCAACAATTCGTATGTGGGAGAAACGCTACGACCTTTTTTCTCCTTTACGTT
>DAONZU010000217.1:0-2315 GCA_035406965.1 Bacteroidales bacterium | reverse complement strand
ATACGCACTTATTTCCACTAAATACTCAAACAATCGTATTGTACGAGCTTTTATTAGTTCAGTATCATAATATGTAGCTTTTATATCGCCTATACTTCCATCTTCTATGAATAAATCACCACATAATTTTAATTCTGATGCTTTGAATTTAAGCCAATTGAGCTGAGATTGTTTTAGCATTTCTTGTTTTTCTTCATTCAAATTCGCTCTTAAAAGTTTATAATATTTATTTAACAAAACATCATAAGCTGCGTTTACATCAGAAACAATAACTCTATATTCCAATTCAGGAATTCGCTTTGAACTTCTTAGGTTTTCTATAATTTCAATAGCAAAAGTATCTGTTCTAAATTCCACATAATATTGTTTTGCCATTTCATCATAATCAGAATATTGCTTTTGCATTTTTTGATAAAACTCATCTACTTTACCCTGAATTTCGCTAATTTCCTCTTCTGTTAGAGGTTCTAAACTATCTTCAGAATTAATCATTTTTTCTGGCAATTTAAAGCTTTGTGCATTTACATTTACACAAGCTAAAATTAAGACTAAGTACAAAATATATTTTTTCATCTTTTTAAATTTATTAATCACCTAAATATCCTAAACCTCTAATAACTGGGTCTAAATGATAAGTATCTTCGCTTGTAAGTCTAAGCCAGCCTACTAAACCAAATGATGTACGCACTAAATAGTTTATTGGATAATCTATGTTCTCTGCAAATTTATCATAATTTTCACTTAAAAGAACTTCTACTTCATAACCAACTGGCAATGTTGCAACTACTTCGCCACTGGTTTTGTCGCTATAAAGTTTTACAGGTTTTAATAATTTATCTTTAATGCCTACATAAAGATAAGGCTGTTTTGCCTCCACTACTCTATTATTTTGTAATTGGAATTTGCAACGCTCATCAAACATTTTGTCAACATTTCCAGATGTATATATTACACCTGTGAGATTTATGCACATATTTTCGCATATAAAATTCCAAATAACTTTATTGTTTTTATCGGTAATTACAAAATTTGGATCCCAACTTGGACCTGGCGAATACAGAATATTTACTGCATCGGTCATGCTTTCATTTTTATATCTTCCGACCAAGTAAAAATCTAAATTATTTTCTGACTTATAACAGGGGTCTGACTTTGGTAAATTTTCTATTCTCTGATGAACAGGAGTAAATACTGAGGCATCATAGCCAAAAAGTACACTTTCCGAAGATTTTTCTCCACTCTCAGGATCAACCCAAGTAAGATAAGGAAAGGCTTTGTCGATTTTTTGTTGAGCCACAAGACAACCAAATGTGGAAATTAAAATTAAAAAGATAAATATTTTTTTCATAATCTATAAAATTAACTACACTTATAAAAAAGTTGTACAAAAATACTAAATTTTTAATTGTTTTTGAATTTTATTTATTGAAATAGTAACGTATGCCAATGGTAAAATTGAAAGACTTTGTAAACCATACTTTCCTAAGTTCACGAACATACTCATTATTATCTGATTCAACTATTTTTCCATCATTCTCTTTTTCATACAAGGTTTGAACTCTTTCAAGAAATTCATTTCCAGGATTTAACATACAATTAATTTTACTTGACAATTCTAAATTACCACCTATATCGTATGATATTTGCAAACCAGAAGAAAGTCCAAGCATATTGTTTAAAGTATATAAAAATGGATATTTGTAATAATATCGTTGAGTAACAAACTCTGGTGGGTCTTCGCCTATAACATAAATTGCAGTCGCTTTTGTTGCAATTTCATAAACTGTTAAATATCTTAAAGGTACTCCAACAAAAGGGCTAAACCTAAATCGCCATAAACAAAAAGTATATGAGACTTCGGGCAATAGATAGAATCCTTGAGTATAATAACTATATGTATCTATAAATTCACGTGCTACCAGTCTATCATTATTTACCGTAACACTCCAAAAAATTATTCTGTGCCTAAAAAACGAATTTTGATTATTAAAATTTTTAAAATTCTTATTATCAAAATAAGAAACGCCTAAAGATATTGCCCAATTACTATTAAATTTATAGCCACCAGAAACATTAAATATAGGACTTTGAATAATTGTAAATTTATTAGGGTATTTTGCACCTATGGAAGTGTCATTTACCATATCATCAATCCTAATAGAATTATCATACATAAAATAATTTTTTCTCATTGCCAAGGAATAGCCTAAGTTTGTCTCCACAAACCATTGCCCAAAAACAGTAAGACTTATAAATAATAGAAAAGTGGTGATTATTT
This sequence comes from Bacteroidales bacterium, assembly GCA_035406965.1. GTDB lineage: Bacteria > Bacteroidota > Bacteroidia > Bacteroidales > ML635J-15 > Bact-19. The sequence continues at coordinate 37 of DAONZU010000217.1, read as the reverse complement.
GTTTTTTCATGCTTAGATATTTTTATTCAAATTTAAA
>DAONZU010000216.1:0-2411 GCA_035406965.1 Bacteroidales bacterium | reverse complement strand
GAAAATCTTTAGTAATATTATCCCATATTTCAAAATCCCAATTAGGTATAGGATTGCCTGTGTAAAAATATTTTATATTGCCATAATATTCACCATAACTATTATTTAATTTAGCTCTAAAATAGTATTTTGTATCAGTTTCAAGATTGCTTATTGATTTTTCAATAGATTTCAATTCTCCTCCAGAAAATGTTCCGCAATTAATCTCATGTTCAGTATTGTCATTAGTGCCATAAAGAAAGCTTACTTCCGAGTCAGAAAATCCAGGGTTGATTACAGCATTTAAAATGGCAGAACTTGTAGTAACTTTTGTTGCTTCTAATGTTGATACTTCTGGCAAGTTTGTTTGTCCATCATCAAATATCATAACATAACCATACCTTCCTGAAATTGCTCCAAGGTGGGTGTTTAAGAAATTTACAGCAAATAAATCTACTCCTGGATTGCCATCAATATTTTCCTCATTCCAAGAAGTTCCTCCATCTTCAGATTTAAGTACAGTTCCATAATCACCAACTGCATATATTACTTGCTCTGAAGCCATACAAATATCATTTAAGCGTGGAGCTGTCGTATTTAATGAGATTGTCCAGTTGCTCCCGCCATCTGTTGTTTTTAAAATTATGGCAGTAGAGTCTTGTCCACGAACACCACCGCAACAAAAACCATTGTTATTATCAAAAAAGTTTATTCCTGTAATTTCAGGAAGTATTTCTAGGTTTGGATAATTACAGTTTTGCCAGCTTTCGGCTCCATCAGTAGAAATTTGTAAAAATCCATTTAATCCGCCAACAATTATAGTATTGGTTTTTGGAGATGCGGCAGTAATAATTTCATTAGAAGCCCAGTTATAAATTGATGACCATGTGTTGCCACCGTCAGAAGATTTTAGTAGAAAACCATTTTCATTATTTAAACCTCCGGTAGCAAAAAACACATTATATTCTGATTTAAAAAGTTTGTTTATATTTTTATGGTTTAAATTTATTCCTATATTAAAAGGTGACCAAGTTTTACCACCATCTATAGTTTTATAGAAAGCTTCGTTCTGTCCTGCACAATAACCTGTGATATTATTTTTAAAAATAGCAGTATTTATCATTTTGCCAGGAAATATATCGGTAAATATATCCCAAGTTTGTCCAGCAGTTGATGAATACGCCATATAAGTTATCGAATCGTTAAATGGACGCCCACCAATAATAACTATTTCTTCAGGATTATGAATGTGAACATCATTTAAAACTCTAAATCTAGGACTGAAATGAACACTCCAATTTTGAGCAAAAACCGAACAGCTTAAAAGTAAAATTAATATGGAATTTATAAAGAATTTCATTTATTAATTTTTAATACATCTTATAGAATAGCCACTCTTTGGGTTACTTGGGAATCTTGCAATATTATCCTTGTTTTTTTCAAGATTGCGTCTATAAACATTGGTTTCTACATCATTTTTGCTAGACCACCATAATCCCCATTCTTCAAGTCGTTCAAAACCTCCTGTGTCTCCATTTCTAACACCGCCAGGCAGTGCAGAAAATCCATGAGAATCGCTTTTATCTTGTTGAGAGCCACCTAACCAAAAGTATGATGCTTTAAGTCTTATTCCAACATCACTACCTCTCCAACTTTCATTATTCCAAATACTATTACCAACTTTATATTCAGAGTCAACAAAACCTTCCAATTCTTTCCATTCATTATCTGTAGCAACATGCCAGCCTTCAGGACATAATTTGCCGGTTTCTACAGCATAATAATTATATAAGGCTCCATAGTTTTCTTTATTGTTTGCGTCATTGTTATACCAACAGAATGCACCTGTAGATAACACATTCCATTCTGTATTTAGTGTAACATTTTGGATTTCAGTTCCATCATTATACTTTGTTGTTTTTAGGTTGTCGGCTAACCAGCATTGAGTACCAATTTTAACAGTACGATAAATATTGCCATCTATATCAGTTATCGTTTCACAATCTGTGCAAGGTGTCCCATTCCACGATGGTGCATTTGTCGTAAAACTAACTTCATTTCCATATGCTGTGCCTATTTCATTTGTTGCATAAGCGCGTACATAATAGGTGGTCTCTGACATAAGCCCTTCAACATTATGAGTAAAATCTCCTACGCCACTACCATTTTCTGAAAATCCAATATTTGCCTCAAGACTAGGATTTTTAGTCGTATTCCATACAAAGCCACGAACAATTATTTCACTATCTCCATCTTTACTTACTTTTGCCGACAAAGTGGCTGAATTTTCAGTAATATTACTTACTTCGCCAGTTTTTAAAGTTGGAATTTCTTCTTTTTTGCAAGAGTTTAAATAAAATACAACTCCAAAAAACAAAAAAATAGAAATAATATTTCTGCAAATATTCTTCATAATTTAATATTTATAAATG
>DAONZU010000215.1:0-2507 GCA_035406965.1 Bacteroidales bacterium | reverse complement strand
TTGTTGAAAAATTATTAACAATAAAAATTTTAAGTATGCTATGCTTTTATTATTTTTGTAGAAAAAAAACATGGATAACTTTATTGTTTCTGCACGAAAATACAGACCCGACAGTTTTGATACCGTTGTGGGTCAAGATGCTATTACTAAAACTTTAAAAAATTCAATAAAAATAAACCAGCTCGCACAAGCTTATTTATTTTGTGGTCCACGTGGTGTTGGAAAAACAACTTGTGCTCGAATTTTTGCAAAAACAATAAATTGCTACAATCCTAGCTCCGACCACGAAGCCTGCAATGAATGTGAATCTTGTGTGGCTTTCAATAATTTACGGTCATTAAACATTCACGAACTTGATGCTGCTTCAAACAACTCTGTTGATGATATAAGAAATTTGATTGACCAAGTTAGAATACCACCTCAAATTGGAAAATATTCTGTTTATATAATCGACGAGGTTCATATGCTTACAAGCAGTGCTTTTAATGCTTTTCTTAAAACATTAGAAGAACCGCCTAAGCATGTCATTTTTATAATGGCAACAACAGAAAAACACAAAATTATTCCAACAATATTGTCAAGATGTCAAATTTTTGACTTTAATAGAATTAGTGTTGAAGATATTAGAAAAAGATTAGAATTTGTTGCAGAACGCGAAGGTGTTGAAGCCGAACAAGATGCTTTACATATAATAGCTCAAAAAGCTGATGGAGCCATGAGAGACGCTCTCTCAATTTTTGACCAAATAGTAAGTTTTACAGGAAAACATGTAACCTATCAAGAAACCATAAAAAATCTAAATGTTCTTGATTATGAAACTTACTTTAGATTAACAAAACAACTTGTTGAAGGTGATTACGTTAGTGTTTTACAAGAATTTGATGCTGTATTAAAAAAAGGTTTCGAAGCAGGATATTTTATTTCAGGACTTGCATCACATTTTAGAGATTTACTCGTTTGTAAAGATCCAGGAACAATTGATTTACTCGAAGTTGGACAAAAAGCAAAACAAGATTATTTGGAAAACTCACAAATATGTTCTGTAAGTTTTTTGTTTAGAGCAATAAAAATTGCAAACGACTGCGACTTAAACTATAAAGCGAGTTTAAACAAAAGATTATTAGTCGAAATGGCATTATTACAAATTTGTAATATTCAAGAAAAAATTTCTAGTCAAACCACTGTACAATATAAAGTTCAAACTTCAAATAAACCTACTAATCAAGTTTCGGAGCCACAACCACAAATGCAAAAAACCACGAACAACGTTCAACAAAACCCTGTTATTCAAAACATCACAAAGCCTGAACAAAAAATAGAAAACACTCCTGAAGCTAGTTCAACAGATATTCAACAAGAAGAAAAACCACAAGAAGAAAGACCACAAGAAGAAAAGCAACAAGAAGAAAAACCGCAAACTAATTTAATGGGATTCAAAGGTTCTTTAACTGGTATTTCTATTGCAAGTTTAACAAAATCTGAAGACAAAACAATTGGCGAAGAAAAACAAGACAACCAAGCCCAAGATTTGCAAAAAAATGACACTAACGAAACAATTGGTACAGAAAGTTTTAGCCAAGAAAAACTAAATGAAAAATGGAATTCATATATAGAAACTTTAAAACAAGATGAGAGAATTTATAATTTTCTTAAAAATTCTGTATTAACACAAACTGAAGACAATAATTATAGTTTAAATGTGGATAGCGAAACTATGAAGAAAAGTCTTGACATGATGAAACATGACACAGTTTTATACATGCAAAAGGCATTAAATAATAAAAACTTCTCTATTGAGTATATTTTAAGCGAAATCACACATATTCAAAAAGTTTTTAAATCTGACCAAGAGAAATTGCAAGATATGATAAAAGAAAATCCTAATATCAAAACATTAGCAGATAAATTAGAATTAGATTTCGAGTAAACTAAAAATATTCATAAACATATCTAGTTATTTTTTCACTAGTTTCTTCATATTCAACAAATCCTTCGGAGTTTTTCTTATATTTTGTTTTATTATATACTGCTCCATTTGCTAGATAATATGTTTCTGTTATTTCACTTTCTTCATCATTATATTCGATAACAAGTTTTGTTCCTGCCATATTAGCTTGCTCAACAGGACGATTTTTATCATCAAAAATAATTTTTGTCCAGTCCACCAAGCGATTTCGTGAATTTTGCGTTTCAACAGCATATAAAGCACCATTTTCATTATAATGATAATGAAATATCTTATCTGGTTTTTTTGAATTGGAATATTCTTCTTTTGAAATTAATAAGCCTTGATCATCAAATTTATTTTCAATCTTGCTTTTTTGCTTTCCATATTCATCAAATTCAATACGTTTAAGTATTTCGCCTTTTTCGTTATAATAAATTTCGCTACTTTCTTCAATCTCGTCCTCCTCATCAAAGGTAGTAACTTTAACACAACGTTTTTCTGCGTCTCTTTCATATTTTTTTATGCTTTCCCAAGCATTTTGATATTGAATTTTTTCTTC
>DAONZU010000214.1:0-2521 GCA_035406965.1 Bacteroidales bacterium | reverse complement strand
GAAATTAGTTCTTTTATTTCGTCTTTAAACACTTGTAAATCTTTGTTTTTATCGTGGGCTAATTTTTGACTTAGTATTTCAAATTCGCCTTGTACATTATCGTAATATTTTTCTGTTTTAGCACTTTCGATTAATTGATTCAAATGGTCTTCACTTCTTGTTGTATAGTCAAAATCTTTGTCTTGAACCCATTTTACAAAATCATTATAATCTGCATCAGAAAATTCAAATTTTTCGGCACTAGCAATTTTGGGATTTTTAAATTTATAATAAACAGAATAATCAAATATCAAGTTCTTAATAAGCAAGCTAGTAGCAATATTGCTTAAATATTCTGGTTGAATTACAATATCAGGTTTTACACCACCACCATCATAGACTTTACGACCATTTTTAGTTTTAAATTCAGTAGCTAAAGAATCTGGAATATTTCCAACACTTCCGTCTTCGTTTCTATTTGAATAATCTATTGCTTGAATACATCTTCCGCTAGGGATATAATATTTTGCTGTTGTAACTTTTAAAACTCCATTATAACTTAATTCTCTGGTTGTTTGCACTAATCCTTTTCCGAAAGTGCGTTGTCCTATGACTACACCTCTGTCTAAATCTTGCATAGCACCAGCAACAATTTCGGAAGCCGAAGCCGAACTTGAATTTACAATTACTGCTATTTTAATATCTTTATCAATAGGTTCAACACTTGCTTTATACACATTGTCCCATTGAGCAACTTTTCCTTTTGTGCTAACAATCACTTCGCCTTTAGGAATAAACATATTACATATTTTCACAGCTTCAATTAATAATCCACCAGGATTGCTTCGTAAATCAATGATAATTCCATTAAGATTATTAGCAGTCCTTAAACTGTCATATGCTTCTTTAACTTCTTTATAGGCAGTATTTGTGAAGTCACTTAACGAAATATAAGCAATTCCATCTTCTAATATTCCGTAGTAAGGAACAGAATTTAACTTAACTTGCTCTCTATTAAATTCAAAATCTAAATTTTTATCTTCGCCAAAACGTTTAATTTTAAGGTTTACTTTTGTATTAGGCTCACCTCTTAGTAATTCAGAAACTTCTTCAGAACTTGCACCCTTCATGTCTTTCCCATTAATTTCTAAGATTATATCGCCAGGAATTAAACCAGCTTTATCTGAAGGTGAATCTTTATATGGTTGAATAATTACTACATAATCGCCATTTTTTCTAATTACAGAGCCAATACCGCCATATTGACCCGTTGTCATAAACTTAACATCTTCAATTTTTGATTCAGGAATATAAACAGTATATGGATCCAAACTTTTAAGCATTGCATCAATACCTGTTTTAATAAGTTCGCCTGGCTGAATAGGATCAACATAATAAAGATTTAATTCTTTATATAGAGAATAAAAAATATCTAAATTTTTAACTGTTTCAAAGTTTAAATCTTTGTCGGTTGTAAAAGTAAATGAACTTAAAGCCAACATTAAAACAATAAGCACTGAGCTTACATTAGCTTTTAGTGTTTTAAGAATTTTGTTCAAGTTTTTCATATATTTCTGTATAAATTTTTTGTAAAGATAAGATTAAATTCTTTTCAATTTCATTATATTTAATTAAGCTTGGATTATTATGAATAATACCCACAAAAATTTTAATCTTGTGCTTTTCAGAAATCTCTTTTAAATGATGACAATTTAGTCTAAAAGCCTCTTTAAACCTTCTTTTGGCAATATTTCTTTTAACTGCTGATTTTAATAATTTTTTTGGAGCAGAAACAAATAATTTTAAATCTGATTGTTGAGAATTAAGTTCAAAATAATAAAACAGTCTAAAACTTGAGGTGTTAATTTTTTCTCCTTTATTAAAAAGGCTTTGTATTTCTGATTTTAATTTTAGAAAAGATTTTCTTTTAAATTTATTTTTGAGTTTACTCATTACTAATCATATACTCAACTATTATTTGTTTCTTGTTTTTATAAATTCTTCTAAAGCAGCTGTCATTGATGGGCTTTCTGGAGTAGGAGCACAAAGGTCTAATCTTAATTTTAAATCTTTAACAGCTTTTGCTGTAGCAGCACCAAATGCACCTATGCAAGTTCCGTTTTGCTCAAAATCTGGAAAATTATGCAATAAAGAACTTACACCAGCAGGGCTAAAAAACACTAAAATATCATAATTAACATCTTCCAAATCAGATAAATCAGCACTTACAGTTTTATATAAAATTGCTTTAGAATATTTAATATTAGCTTTATCTAAATTAATAGGAATTTCTGGTTTGTGTACTTCGCTAAGTGGTACAATATAATTTTCGTCAGGAAATTTTTTGATACTTTCCATCAAATCATTAAAATTACCATTTCCGTAAAATATTTTTCGTTTACGATAAGTAATATATTTTTGCAAGTAAAGTGCTATGGATTCTGAATAGCAAAAGTATTTCCACTCATCATTTATATTGATTTTTAGTTCGTTTAAAACTCTAAAATAATGATCTATTGCAGTTCTACTATTAAAAATAACA
>DAONZU010000213.1:0-2522 GCA_035406965.1 Bacteroidales bacterium | reverse complement strand
TTGTAGATGTAACAATAACTAATATCGAAGAAATAAAAACCTCTCTTTTCTCTGCTGAAATATTTCCAAATCCCGCAAAAGATGTATTAAACATTGTTAGCGATAGCGAAATTATTAGCTACGAACTTTATGATGCACTTGGCAGATTGCTGATAAATAAAACAGAAGTAGCTAATACTGAAAGCATAGTAAATGTATCATCGCTTAAATATGGAATGTATATGCTTAGACTTAATACTGAAAAGGGAAGCGGAACTTTTAAATTGATAATTGAATAATTTAGCTTCGCTACATTTTCTGTCGTCTCTCGGCATAGCTCAAGCAAGCTTGATTCGACTTTACGAACTTTAAAACTTTATAAACTTTTAACTGTATTATTGATTTGTGATTTTAATCATATTTTTATAATTTTGCATAAAATTTTGACAATATGAGCAGATATTTTGAAGAACCAAATTGCAAAGATTGTAATCTTGTTTTTTCTACAGTTTTTAAAAAGTTAACTGTTGACCAACTAGACTATTTAACAAAAAACAAAGTATGTTCTCAAATTAAAAAAGGAAAAACACTTTACAAAGAAGGTAGTCGCATAACAGGTGTATATTGCATCAATGACGGAATTTTAAAAGTTTATAAAACTGGTTGTGAAGGAAAAGAGCAGATAGTAAAATTTGCTAAAAGAGGAGACATCATTGGTTATCGCTCGGTTATAAATGGAGAACCTGCTTGCACAAGCGTAAAAGCTATTGAAGATTCTGCTGTTTGCTATATAAATACTCAAGAACTTTATGGTTTACTAAAAGAAAATAGCGAACTAGGAATTGAACTTTTACAAATTGCATGTGCAGAACTTGACGAAGCAAACAACTATCTTACTGACATTGCTCAAAAATCTGTAAGAGAAAGACTTGCAGAAATATTACTAAAACTTCAAGACGATTTTGGTACTGACAAAGAAGGAATAATAAACATTACTTTAACACGCGAAGAACTTGCTAATATTATAGGTACTGCTACCGAATCTGTTATTAGATTGTTGTCTGAATTTAGAACCGAAGGACTTGTTGACTTACAAGGCAGAAAAATTAAAATCCTAAACATTCAAAAACTTAAAAATATTAGTAATGTTTTTAAATAAAAATGCCTGACAACCAAAAAATTAACTCAATATTAGAAAAAGCTAACAACCTTGAATTTTTAACGTTTAATGAATGTTTATTATTGTATCAACATGCAAGTTTAAGTCAGTTGCTATTTGCTGCTAACCAAATTCGTCAAAAAATTCACCCAAATAATATTGTAAGTTATATAATTGATAGAAATATCAATCTCACAAATGTTTGTGTTTCAAATTGTTTGTTTTGTAATTTTTGTAGAAATAAAAATTCTGAGCAAGCATATGTTTTAAGCATTGAAGAATATATTGAAAAAATTGAACACTTAAAATCTTTGGGAGGAAATCAAATTTTATTGCAAGGAGGAATGAATCCCGCACTTGACTTGGAATATTACGAAACTTTATTTAAAAAATTAAAAAAATATTATCCAGATTTAAAACTTCATGCTTTAGGTCCACCTGAGATTGCTTTTCTTGCAAAACAAGAAGGAATAAGCACAAAACGATGCTTGCAAATTCTTATAAATGCAGGTTTAGATAGCTTGCCAGGTGGAGGTGCAGAAATTTTGTCGGATAGAGTTCGCAAATTGGTTTCGCCTGCAAAAGTTTGCTCCGAACAATGGCTAAATATTATGCACGAAGCTCATCAACTAGGCTTAACAACTTCTGCTACAATGATGTACGGACATTTAGAAACTATAGAAGAAAGAATTGAACATTTTTTAAAACTTAGAAATATTCAAAAAATAAAACCCGAAAATGCAAAAGGATTTATTTCGTTTACTGCATGGTCTCTCGCTGGTAAAAATACAAGATTGTTAAAAAAATATCCTAAAATTAAAGCTGTTAATTCTACAGAATTTCTAAAAATGTTGGCTTTGAGCAGAATAATATTGATAAATATTCCCAATATTCAAGTTTCGTGGCTAACTAGAGGTAAAGAAATTGCAAAACTAGCCCTACACGGAGGAGCAAACGATATGAGCAGTATAATGATAGAAGAAAACGTGGTTTCCCAAGCTGGCAAAAATTTTAAACTCGGTGTTAAAGAAATGGAAGAAACAATTTTAGAAGCAGGTTTTATTCCACAATTAAGAAATCAAGAATATGAATATTTATAAAATTTTTTTGAAAATACCGTAATATTCGCAACTAGCACCAAAACTTTTGTAAAATCTTTCAACTCCCTCTAGAGAAGAACCTTCAAAATCAAATATTTTTCCTTGTTCTATAGAAGTTTTTATTAAATCATTGATTATAAACATCATAGACCTTGCTTCTTTTCCTTTTTGAGACGATGCTGGTGCAAGATAGTATATTCTATTATTAAAATCAAGAATAAAAACAACTGAGCTAACTTCATTTTCAACTGTTGTAGCAAGCAATTTTCCATAACCTAAGTCCA
>DAONZU010000212.1:0-2549 GCA_035406965.1 Bacteroidales bacterium | reverse complement strand
ATTCAGAGTATTTGCAGTCTGATTCTGAGAATTTTGAATATAAAAAAGCATATAGTTTTTATTTTGTTACAAAAAATGATTCTGTTGAAATACAATTAAGGTTTACACCTTTGCCGATAGTCAGGCTTTCAAAGACTTTGACAATTTTTGATGAACCTAAAATTCCAGCTTATTTTCAAATTGTATATCCCGAAAGTTTTAAATCAGATTATTCTTGTTATATAGGTGTGGAAATTAGAGGTGCAACTTCTCAAATTTATCCTAAAAAAAGTTTAGGCTTCAACACTCTTGCTAATCAAGATATTAAGTCTTACCAAATGACTACCCTTGTTGGGAATAGAGAAAATTGGAAATGGATTTTAGATGCTGCTTATATGGATAATTTAAGAGTTAGAAATTCTGTGTCGTTTTACGTTTGGGCAAAAATTAGTAATTCTCCAAATCATTTTTCAATAAATACTACACCTGTTGAATTGTTTATAAACAATGAGCATCAAGGTTTATATTTCTTAGGTGAAAATTTTAGTAACGAAATTTTAAATTTAAAAGCAAATTCTGAAGTTCTTTACAAGGCTTATGATTGGAGCGAAGGTGCAACAAGATTTGAATTTGCTAATGATAATATTTCAAAAAATGAGTTTTGGGACGGCTGGGAACAAAAACATCCTGACCCAAAATTTTATCTAAATTGGAATCCATTAAAAGATTTACGTAACTTTATTGTAAATTCAAGTGATGAGAACTTTCGAGACTCAATATCTTATTATATTGATATTGATAATTTTATTGATTATTACTTGTTTATGAACTTATTGTTTGCTCTTGATAATGCTGGTAAAAATACTTTTTTAATAAAATCTGCTCAGACAGGAAAATTTGTGATTATTCCTTGGGATTTAGATGCAACTTGGGGATTATTTTGGGACGGAACTTATACAGAACCAACATTCATAACTACTAATTATCTGTATGATAGACTTTTTGAATTAAATCCAAATGATTTTAAAACTAAATTAAAAAATAGATGGTTTGCCTTGCGTCAGAATGTTTTTTCGCAAGAAGAAATTTTACTAGAATTTGAAAAACCTTTGAGCTTGATATTAAAATCTGGAATTATTGAAAAAGAAAATTTAATTTGGAAATTAAATATTAATACAGAAGCAGAATATAATTATATCAAAACTTGGATATCAGCACGGCTTAATTATTTAGATAATTATTTTTCAAATTTAAGTTGACTCTATAATAGTTCACTAAATGCGAATGGATTATACTACACTTTTTTTAAAAAGAGAAGAAATTGTCCTGAAAACTCTTGAAAACAAAGTAAGGCGGAAATAAATTTTATTATTAAAGATGAAAAGATTTGTTTTTTTATTAACTATTGCTATAATTACGATTACGCATGTGAAAGCTCAAAACTATAAAGTTGGGGTTTCATTAGAAAATATTGTTAGTGATTTTAACTGGAACAAACCTTTAGAAGATTTTATGGTAACTATACAACCATTTTCATTAGAAACTAAAATGCCAATAAAACTTGGTGTTTGTGTTCAAAGAAATTTTAAAGTAATTTCGCCATCTGTTCATGTCAATGTAATTTACAGAAATATTAAATATGCGAAACACTATACCTCTATTACAAATTTTAATCATTATTCGCTAAATGTTCCGATAAACTTAAATTATCGTAAACGCGTAAGCGATGAGTCAACTTTTGTTGCTAATATTGGTGGTGGAATAAATTATATATTAACTTCAAATGATAAAACAAACTCTGGGATGTATAATGATGGAGATTTACTTTATTCATTGCAGATTTTAAAACCTGATAAACCTTCTGCATTTGTAAATTGCGGTGTTGGTTGGGAACTTGCCTTTGAGAATGTGGGTGCTTTTCAGTTTAAAGTAGAATACACTTATGAACTTTCTAAGCAAGCGCAATATCAGTATGTTGAGAGACAATTTACAACATTGTCAAATAATCATAGAATTAATTATTTGACTTATGGTTTAACTTATTTTTTGCCAATTAAGTGATTAACATTGAGTTTAATAGAACGCGAAATTTTAAAGGAGGGTAATTCCTCCTTTTTTTATTCGTTATTTTCAACTTTTTAAAATATTTTCTAAAAGCAGTATGAATATTTATTATTTTTGAAAATATTTTATGAAAAATAAACTTTGCATATTCAATCCAGAACACGATTTAGCATTAGCTTGTGATGATGAAAATTTTAATCCACCACAATCCGCTAAAAAATTTGCTCAAGATTTATCTGTTTTCCCAATTTGGTTTAGCAATGATAAGTGTTTTGTTTTTGATTATTCAAGTTCTGAAAATTGGTTAAATGAATTAAAATTAAAATTCCCACAATTAGTAAATGCAAATATTATAAGTTCAAATTCAGATTTTTCTGAAATTCAAAAACTTGAAGTTTGGGGCTGGGATAAAACAATTTATAAACAATTGCAAGGTTTAAAAGTAGATAAATCTTTATTCCCAAATTCTGAAAAACTTGAAAAAATACGAGAGCTTTCTCACAGAA
>DAONZU010000211.1:0-2683 GCA_035406965.1 Bacteroidales bacterium | reverse complement strand
CTTTTTGTTGCTTTTTTTATTCCCAAGTTTAAGTTCGCTGTCATATTCTTCTATTGGCTCTTCAGACAAAAACAATGTTAATTCTTTTTTTGAATTAAACCCACGTATTTTTTGTTTATAACTCGCAAAAATATCATCATTTTCTATTTCAATTTTACGATTTTTACTCATACGCAAAAATTCTTCTTCTTGATCTATACCTAGAAATCTCCTGTTCAATAAATTTGCAGCAATTCCTGTTGTAGAACTACCTGTAAAGGGATCTAAAATCCACGCTTTAGGCTTAGTCGATGCCAATATCAATCGCGTTAAAACAGCGAGAGGTTTTTGCGTGGGATGTTTACCACAAGATTTTTCCCAAGGAGCGATAGCAGGTAATGACCAAACATCTTTCATTTGCTTGTTCCCATTCAACTGTTTCATCAATTCATAATTATAATAATGAGGAGTTTTTTCGTTTTTTCTCGCCCAAATAATTTGTTCTGTTGAATGTGTAAAATATCGACAAGAAAAATTTGGAGGAGGATTTGTTTTTTGCCAGGTAATTACATTAAGAATTTTAAATCCTAACTCTGTTAAAATTTGCCCTACTGAAAAAATATTATGCATTGTTCCGCTTATCCAAATAGTAGCATCGTCTTTCATTTTATCTCTCACTAAAGAAAGCCATTGGCGGTTAAAATTATTGATATAGTCCAAACCTTGCGATTTATCCCACATTCCTTTGTTCACGCTTACTATTTTTCCACTTTGAATAGACAAACCATTATTAGATAAAAAATAAGGAGGGTCAGCAAAAACCATATCAAACTTATGTTCAAATCGGGGTAAAAGTTTCATGGTATCGCCATGAAGAAGATAAAAATTATTGTCGTCTGATTTGAAATAAGGAGTTAACATTTTCAAACACCTTCAAATATAATATCTATCAAACTATTGATACTACACCTTCTTTTTGAATTTTTTTGATAAAATCTTCAAGCGTTACTAAATTGTACACACTCGGTATACTATTATACGCTTCTTCTAATTTATTTTTTGCTGAAAGCCAACCTTGACCATCAGTAATCCAAACAAATTCATATTTTTCGTATTGATTTATTTTAAGAGCAAGATCTGAATAACCTCTTGCAGTTTCGTTCAGTTTTGACCCACCGCTATTATAATAATTCGTTTCAATAAGGTATGTTTTCTTTTGAGTTTGAATAACAAAATCAAACCTTTTAACATCTGCTCCTAAACTCTCGATTTCTTTAAAATCAGTAGAACTTATTTCTTGTTTGAAAAAGATACCTGCATTAGTAAATTGTTTTGCAACTGTTTTTGACATATTATTTCCACCTCTATTTTTTCGTGAATTAGTGTCTAAACCAACTTCAACGCCGAAAACATAATCTACGAGGTTTGTAATATTTTTATTTTTGAAAATTTCTGCTAATCCTGTTTCTTCAATATATTCAACAATCAATTTTGGAGAAGTAAAATAAGTATCAAGTAAAACAATTTCACCTTTTTTGTTAAATGTTTTTGCTTTTTTGCTTTTTCGAGTAGCTATTAAAATATCTAAGACTGCAAAAGCCGTTGGATTTTCTTTATATATTTCATTTACAGCTTCTTTTAAGTTTTCTTTTCCTATCAAATAATTTAATTGATTTAATTTGAGTTCAATCTTACTGACATTTCCCTTTACTTTGTTAAAATCCGTAAAGTAGTCTAGAGTTGCATTTGTCTCAGAAAGTTGAGATAAAAAAACTTCAAATGGCTTTAACATAGATATCCTCACTGAATTGATTTGTAATTAGTAATTCTGTTAGCTTTCCTCTTTTATTTGGATTAGCATTAATAATTCTTTTTGCTTCAACTCTTTGAATATTGAAATCTACATACAAATCGTCAAAAAAAGTATTGTTTTTATTTGTCATTTTTACATCTGAATTGCTTAAGATCCATATATGCCCTAGCTGGTCTAATTGCACACAGAAATCTCGTAAGCGAATTTGCTCAGAATCATTAAATTCAGCTTTAGCATAGGAATTAAAGCTGGAAGTTTCACTTAAAGGTTTATATGGCGGGTCAAGATAAAACAATGATTTTGGACTAACATGCTTTAGTGTTTGATCAAAATCTCCGTTTAAAATTTCAACCTTTTGTAAGGCTTCATTTACAGCATAAATATTCTCACTATCGCAAATAGTCGGTTTTTTATAGCTTCCTATTGGAACATTAAATTCATTTTTTTGGTTCACTCGATATAAACCATTAAAACAAGTTCTATTTAGAAAAATGAAAAGTGCCGATTGGTTTATTTTGCTTTCTGTTCTGGAATTGAATAAAAACCGCTTCTCATAGTAATAGAGTTTTTTATTGTCTTCATTTCCTTCCAATGAATGAAATTCACTTTCTAATAGTTTAAGAATAGAAATAAGTTCTTTAGGCTTTTGTGCAATTGTTTTGTAAGTATCGATCAAATCTGTATTAACATCGTTTATGACTGCTTTTTTTATATGTGGAAAATTATTTAACATCCAAAATAAAACCGCCCCACTACCTACAAATGGCTCCACATAAGTAAACTCTGTCTTTGTAAGATTTTTTGGCAAAATCAACTCAATATCACTAAGAAGCTGCGTTTTTCCACCAGCCCACTTTAGAAAGGGTTTAGCTTTTTTATGTATATCCATCC
>DAONZU010000210.1:0-2819 GCA_035406965.1 Bacteroidales bacterium | reverse complement strand
GGTTTGAAGGCTTTGATACTGAAGAAATTTTGAAAAATATAAAATCGCCTACTATCGTAATGCACGTAGCACCGAGTGATATAACTGCTCCAAGTTATTATGATGAAAATGGAGTTTTGCTTGCTGCAATGGACAAAAAAGATGCCCAAAAAGTTGTTGATTTAGTACCTAATAGTAAATATGCTGGAGGTTTTAAATCAGCTCACAATATTCACGCAGACCTGCCAGACGAGTTTATAGAGGTTTTACTCGATTTGAAAAATCAAATAGAGAAAACAAACTAAATTTAAGATGAAAAGAGTTTTTATAAAAGAGAAAGCCGAATTTATCCAAAGAAATAAAGCTCATAAAATAGAAATATTTTCAGAAGAGCTAATAAAAGATTTACCTGAACCTTTAAAAAAATACCTTCGTGTTTGTGGATATATAAACACGCCTGTTCCAGTAAACGCTAATATATATTGGACTGAGTCTTGGTTGAAAATGTCGCCGACAAAAGAATGGAGCAAACTTCATACAACACAATTTAATTCTGTAAAACCAATAGGACGGCTAGCCTATATGAAAATTTTAGACATGCCTGTGGCGGCAAGAGACTTGTATCGTGATGGTTATGGAGAAATGAAAGTTAAGCTATTTAATTTGATAAATCTAGCTTTAGATAACAGTAAAGAAGTAGCACAATCGGCACTAATAACTATTTTTTGTGAATTTGCTTTTATTCCAAGTTATTTATTGTCTGAAAATGTAAAATGGGAACAGATAGACGATTATTCAGTTCGAGGAACTCTCGTAGATAACGGAATTGAAGTTTCAGGAATGTTCTATTTTAACGAAGAGGGGCTTTTTACACATTTTGAAACATTTGACCGATATTTTACCACTGGCAAAAACAGCTATAAGAAAGTTAAGTTTTCTGTTGTTGTAGAAAGTTTTAAAACTCAGGATAATTTAAAAATTGGAGAGAAAGTCAAAATTATGTGGCATTTGCCTGAAGGCGATTACGAATATTATAAAGGAACGGTTGATAGAATAGAGTTTAATGTTTAAAATAACATGACTAACAATAGTATGAAAATCAAAACTTTAAAAAAATATTTGCTTAATTGCTTCCTTTTGATAATTCCTATTATTATATGGAATATCATCTTTACAAGCAAATTGCCTCAATATTATCAGCCAGAAATGTTTTGGAAAGACATTCCTGCCTGGTTGAAATATTCTGAAAATATTTCAAAGATATTGATCTTTATGCTTACTTTACTGATGCCTCTAAACATTTCAACATTGACACAAAAACGGGGACTCATTTTATATATAATCGGAGCACTAATATACTTTGCCTCTTGGCTTGTCTTGATTTATTTTCCAAACAGTAGCTGGAGTAGTAACATATTTGGATTTATGGCACCTGCATACACACCATTATTGTGGCTAACAGGAATCGGATTTGTTGGAAATTCATTTTGTTTCAATCTGCCCTATAAACGCTGGTTTTTTATTTTGATAGTAATCATTTTTCTGATTCTTCATAATTTTCACACAATGACAATATATTTCAGAATACATTGAAACAAATAAAAAAAGTTAGAAAAAATAATGAAAGTTTATGTTATATAAGTCTTTAAAAATAAGCGTTTAATGTATGTAACTAAAAACTTAACAGAAACTTAACACAGCTTCTTTCAAACTTATAAGTAAGATGAGTAATTTTGTCAGTCTATAAAATTAGATGTGTGAAAACGAAATCAATTTTTTTAACAATTTTTTCGATTACGCTTTTCTATATCTGTTGGGGTGTCTCACAACTGATAAGCATCAAGACACAGTATTCACTACTGTCAAGTCTAGTGTTTTCTATTGTTTTTACTGGTCTAATCGGCACTTTTATACCAATATATTTAAAGAATAAATTTAATTGGAGTTACAATAAACCAAGTTCAAACAGAATACTAGCTTATCTTTTTTTGATTTTAGCAATTATATTTTCAACTATATTGTCGGGAGCATTTTTAAAAGTCATTGAATTGAAATATTCTTGGATTTTAATTTTAAAATATATTCTACTGTTTTTCCCTATGTCTTTGGGAATTGGCTTATTTGCATTTTTACTAATTCCAAACACTATACAAAACTGGAAAAACAGCAAAACAAAAAGTGTATTGTTAATTTTTTCAATTAGCATCTTTTTCTTTATAGCATTTTATGTTGATACATTATTTCAAGATATAGAATTAGCAGCTACCATGGCATTTATTGGCTTATTGTTAGGCTTAGCTTATTTATTTCTAAGAAATTTTTGGCTTGTTTACTCAACTCTTTTTTTAATAATGTTAGTGAATACATTAGCCGACAATAAATACGATGAATATAATTTTTGGATTGTAATTATAAGTACTACACTTTCTTTAACAATATTGACATTTGATTTTATAAAAAATAGAAAATTAAAAAATATTAACTTATAAATAATAAAATATGACAACTGAAAAAGCAAAATCATTGCAAGCTATCTTAGATAAAAAGGTTGATGGCAAAAAAATATTTGGAACATCTTTCGCTTTAAAAAAAGATAATACAGTTTGGCAAGGAGCATCAGGTAATTTAAGTATAGACCAGCCTTATTTTATTGCGAGTACAACAAAATTATTTACTACTGCAATTATTCTAAAACTTAAAGAAGAAGGTAAGTTAAGTCTTGACGATAAAATACACCAATATGTTGATATTTCAGTTTTGTTTAGACTTCATCTTTACCAAAAGAAAGATTATTCCCAAGAAATAAGTATTAAGCATTTGCTTTCTCACACATCGGGACT
>DAONZU010000209.1:0-2853 GCA_035406965.1 Bacteroidales bacterium | reverse complement strand
TAAAAATAAAACAGAAAGACTAAACAACTATTTTGTCGATATGGATAAGGTTTGTGCTGAAATTTCGAGAGTACTAAAAAAAGATAAGTATTTTTGTATGATTATAGGCTCAAATACAAATCAAACAGGAGGAATACGATTAGAACATACTATTATTGATTCTGCAAAAAAATACGACTTGCCATTAGTAAAATCTATTCTAAAACCCATTAAAGGAATGAGAAATACGATGAAAGACGAATACATATTAATTTTCAAAAAAATATAAAAATGAAAAGCGTTGAAGATAAATTTACGACTGTCATTCAGAAAAACACCTTTTATTTCATAAATCAGAAATTTGAGGAAGATTATGAAGGCTATATTAACTCATTAAAAGAAACCTTGTTGATTGTCAAAAACAGAGTAGAAACAGAAGGACTTAGAAAAGAGATTTTTGAATGGCTACTGAAAGAAAAAGAAAACGGATTGAGAGCTTTATTAGCCTTAACTGGATTTTCAAATGAATATCTAAAACGACTAACCACTATTATACGAATAGTTGATGACCCTGAACTTAATTCACTTGTATATAAAGATAAGTGGTATAAAGAAAAAAATCCTGATAATATTCACGAATGGTCGGATAGTACAATTTTAAAAAAGATACAATCAAACGAGCACTTTCGTAAAGGCTTAGTAAATCTTTTCTTTGAAGGGGCTTCTATTCCTTTTTTAGCAAATACAATTCCACTTTTTGAATTGAAAAAATTGAGTATATCTAAACTTAATTTTGAAATTCCAGAGCTGATAGATACAATTATTCGCTATAAAGAAAAAGGAAGCTATTCTGGAATGAAAGGCAATAATCCTGAAATAGTAATTGCTGATATACTAGAAAATTTGGGATTGACATACGAAACAGGCGATTTAACAGAATTAATAAGCAATGCTCCTGATAATAAAAGGACAATGGACTTTATCATTCCGAACAAAAAAAATCCACTCATTATTGTTGAAAGCTCTTTTTTAGCAACAACTTCATCAGGACAAGGAGACAAGTCAAAAACTGAAATTTCAATTGATGCTTTAATCAAAGAACACTATCCTGAAGCAACTTTTATAGGTTTTGTTGATGGTATTGGTTGGTATGTTCGCAAGAGCGACTTAAAACGAATGGTAACAGCTTATGAAGATGTTTTCACATTCCACAAAGATGAACTAAAACGATTTGAGAAACTATTAATTAAAACATTTAAAAGTGTTAGATAAATATTTAAATAGAATTATTCAAGGCGACTGTTTAGAGTTATTTAAAAATATCCCTGACAATTCAGTGGATATGACTTTTGCTGACCCGCCATTTAACTTACAAAAAAAATATACAAGTTATAAAGACAATCTAGAATTTCAAGAATATCTTGATTGGTGTGAGAAGTGGATTGCAGAAATGGTGCGAGTTACAAAACCAACAGGTTCTATTTTTTTACATAATATTCCAAAGTGGCTTACATTTTATGCTACTTATCTAAACAAGTTTGCTCATTTTAAGCATTGGATTTCGTGGGATGCTCCTACCGCTCCAATGGGTAAATCATTACAACCAGCTCATTACGGAATTTTATTTTATACAAAAGAAGCTAAAGGGGCAAAAATTTACGAATTACGTTACCCACATAAGCGTGATAGAAAACAAGGATATTTGTTGAAAGATTATGGCGGAAAAAAAGACGGTTTACACCCATTTGGACCTTTAGTTTCAGATGTTTGGACAGATATACACCGTATAAAACACAACTCCAAACGTGACCCGCACCCTTGTCAGTTACCTTTGCATTTATTAGACAGATTAATATTACTTACAACAGACGAAAATGACATTGTGCTTGACCCATTCTCAGGAACAGGCACAACAGCAATTTCGGCAAAACGGCTCGGCAGAAAATATATAGGTTTTGAATTGGGTAAAAAATATGCCGAAATTTCGCAACAAAAATTGGAACAGGTAAAACCGAATTTTAAAATCGGGGAAATTTGGGTAAGTTTTTATTTAAAAGATATAGCTACAATCCGGAATAACGATTGGAATGACTTGCAACAATATTTTAATATCCCTAATCCTGCTCGTTCAATAGATTTTCAAAAAACGACTTTGAAAAAGGGAATAGTTATCCCAAATGATTTTGAATTTCATACTGAAACAAAAAATGAAGTTACTATTAAACAAACAAAAGAAGAAAGGATACCTTTATCTCCTACCAAAGTGCCTGACAATTCAAAATCAAAGTCCAAAGTTGTGGCTTATGTAGCAACTAAAAGTATCAATAAAACAGAAAATATAGAAGTATAAATAATTAAAAGATAGACAATCAAGCAAGTAGAAAATGCATATTTAACACCAACTTGCCTTCTATTAATAACGTATTATCTTTGCAAAAACATTATGAGTAAAGTAACAAAAGTAAAAAATCCCCTCACTCAACCAAATTCACAAACACTCCCCCTACCCCCCAAATCCATAAGCTGCTTTCCTCATATCTGCTACATTTTTGAAAGGTTTTGAGGGTTTTAAGTAGGTTTGTAAAAATTTGTAAATTGTAAACCTAATTTCAACTGCCTGTTTTGTGTCTATTCTATCAAAGCCATGTCCACCGTCAGCATCTTGAAAAACCTTGTATTCAAAAACTTTATTATGTGCTTTCAAGGAATCTATCATTAACAAAACTTCTTCAACATAAACATCGTTATCGTTAGTGTTTGTGTGAATTAGCAATGGCTTTGAAAGTAAGTGTGCATAAAATGATGGAGACCTTCTCTTATATTCGTATGGGTTTTCTAAAATAGATTCTCCAATATGATAAGGAGCTGTAAAAT
>DAONZU010000208.1:0-2873 GCA_035406965.1 Bacteroidales bacterium | reverse complement strand
CCAGATTTTTCACAAACTAAACCTCCTGCAATATTTGAAATACTAGCAATTTCAGATAGTGAAGCTCCTGCACTAAGTAATAACCCCGCAACACTTATTACGGTGTCCCCTGCCCCAGAGACATCAGCAATCAATCGTCTTTCGGCAGGAAAATGGAAATTGTTTTTTACATCAGAAATAAAAACTCCATGCTCAGAAAGTGTTAATAAAAGAGTGTTTATCGCAGAAGATTCAAGAAATTTTTGTGCAGATTTTGCAATTTCTTTTAAATCAGTTTTCGAAATTTCTGATTTTGTACCTTCGCAAAATTCTTTAAAATTTGGCTTAAACAAATCAACTCCATTATATGAATTGAAATTTCGTTTTTTAGGGTCAACAGCTGTGAAAATAGAATTTTCCTTAGCAATTTTAATAACCTTTGAAATAAATTTAGGATTTAAAACCCCTTTATCATAATCTTCAAAAATTATCAAGTCAATTTTTTGTTTTGCAATAATTTTTTCAACTTTTTCTACCAAAATTTCCGAACTTTTCTCATCAATCTCGGTATCAACCTCATCATCAACCCTTAACATATGTTGCGAACCACAAATAATTCTTGTTTTTATTGTTGTTTTTCTATCTGGCAAAGAAAGTAAACCTTCGTCAGACATAGAATTTTGTTTCAACAAGTCTTTAAAAATCTTTCCTTTTTCATCTTGTCCTACAACAGCACATAAAATTGGTTCAGCACCTAAAGATTTAATATTAAAAGCAACATTTGCTGCTCCTCCCATTCTATATTCTCTATTCACAACCGACACAATAGGAATTGGAGCTTCGGGAGAAATACGATTAACAACTCCCCACATGTAAGAGTCAATCATTACATCACCAATAATTAAAACTCTTTTTGTCTTAAATTTTTCTAAATACGAAAGAATTTGAGTTTTACTAATTTCCATAATACCAAACTTTAGTCTTCTGCAAAAATATAAATATAAAATTAACTTTCACTAAGACTTTGTAAAACTTTTTCAATCATTTTCTCTATCATACCATACGATTCACTTTCTGGAAACATTTTACCAATTGTTTTGGTATTTAACATGGCTTCAACAAAATTAGTGTCAAAATTAATTTGCCCTAATAAATTATAATTATTTTGATTACAAAACTCTGTAATTTTTACATTTATTTTATCGTTTAAATCTGCCTTATTTATCAAAATTCCAAAGTTCAGTTTAAAACTTTCAACTAATTCTATTGTGCGTTTTAAATCATGCAAGCCTGAGAGCGATGGCTCTGTTACAATAATGCAATAATCAACACCTGTAACTGTTGAAATAACAGGACAACCTATTCCTGGCGGACCGTCAATGATAATATGTTCAATATTGTTGGTTTTTGAAATTTCTCTTGCTCTATCTCTAACTAAATTTACAAGTTTTCCCGAATTTTCTTCACCCGGAGCAAGATGTCCTAAAACCATTTTACCAAATCTAAAATTACCTGTCAAAAGTTTGCTATCAGTTGAAGCCAGCATAGAAATTGCTTTTTCTGGACAAATTTTTTCACAAAGTCCACAGCCATCGCAAAAAATATCCGAAATTACAATATTCTCATTTTTATCCTTACTAATTGCATCAAAACGACAGTAATTCATACATTCGCCACAATTAATACAAATATCATAGTCTATTACAGCAGTTTCTGCTCCAACGAAACTTTCTTCCTCTTCTATTTCGGGATTAAATAATAAATGTAAATTCGCTGTATCAACATCACAATCAGCTAAAACAACATTGCATAGAGCATTAGCTATAGCTGCTGTGATACTGCTTTTTCCTGTTCCACCTTTTCCGCTAATTACTGCTATTTCCATACTTATTCAATAAATAATCAAATATTTTTTCTAAATCTTTTGCTAATTCTGGCTTAAAATTAGATATAATTTTTCCTTCAGAATATTTTCTTGCAATATCCTTATCAAAAGGAATTTCCAAAAGTAATTCTATTCCTTCGCTAGACAAATAATCATAAATCGCCCTATTGCCTAAGCCTGCTTTATTCACAACAACTCCATATTTTTTATTCATACTTTCTAATGTAGAAATCGACTGTTTTAAATCTGATAAGCCAAAAGGTGTTGGTTCAGTAATCAAAATAATATAATCAACTTCTGCAACTGCATGAATAAATGGACAAGATGTGCCAGGTGGCGAATCAATTATTCTAATTTTATGCTTATTTGTAATTTTATGAACTGCTTTAATAACATTTACTGGTGTCATAACACCTTGATGCATCTTAGCTTCATACAAGTTTTTCTTTCCATCACAAATAAAATTTTTTACACTTCCTAAACTTGCATCTTTTTCTGTTATAGCACCAAACTCACAAGCTACAGAACAAGCACCACAACCATGACAAAGTTCTTCGGTAAGTTTAATAAATTTTGTACTAGCAAGAAGAAAAATAGCATTATAATTACACCAATCACGACATTTGCCACAAAACTTACATTTGTTAACATCTATAACTGGTATTTTTTGAGTAACATCTGTAGAGCTAATTTCTTCGGCATCAAAAAACAGTAAATCGTTTGGTTCTTCTGCATCAGCATCAAGCAAAACTACATCATCATATTTGTTTTTAATAGAATTAAAAAGCGATGAAGACAACATGGTTTTCCCTGTGCCACCTTTGCCACTAGCCACAGCTATACTAATTGAATTTTTATTATTCTCCTGCATAAAATTTCTTTAAAACAATAAAACCAAGCAATTAAAAGCCTGTAAATTAAAGAGGTGTCTCAAAACAAGTGTTAAACCGACACCCTTTCAAGGTGTTTCAGAAGTGTTAAAATGCAAGGCGCTGAAATTGAGGACGAA
>DAONZU010000207.1:0-2885 GCA_035406965.1 Bacteroidales bacterium | reverse complement strand
AAATTAAAAATAATTTCCGAAAAAACTAAATCAACTTGCGTGTTTTATAATATAATTTATTTAGTATTTTTTTAATTACAAAAAAATTATAATTTTGCTTTTTTGAAAATCAAAATTATGCGACTAATTATATTAAATGTTTGTTTGATTATTTTGAGTTTAAATCTTTATTCGCAAATTAATCTAAGTTTATTAAATGGACAACAAAAAACCTTAGACTCCTACGTATTTCGATCAGATGAAGGAGTTGAATATATGGAGTTTACTTTTACAAAACCTAATGGAAAAGTAAAAACATCATATATTGATTGCGAGTCTGTTTATTCATTAAGTATAGATGGAAAAGATAGTATTTTTTACTATCCAATTGATCATGAAGAATTTTCTGTTGAACAAATGTCGGTTGTGGTAAACGCTCGTCAGCTCGCAATTAAAGAATATAAACCTTGGCTTGCAACTGTTGGCGGTTTATTAATAGGGAGTGCGTCAATGTTTATTCCGTTAGATCCGTTTACGCGTTTATTAATTCCTGTGGGGTATTCTGTAACAATGGCTTTTGTAAAACCTCCAAAATCTTATGTAACAAATCATTATCCTCAAGCTGCTGATGACGAGTGGTTTGTATATGGTTATCAAAATGTAGGACGTAAAAAAATATTTAAAAATACTCTTATTGGTACTCTTGGCGGAGTGTTCGTCTCTGGAGTAGTTGTTGGAACTCTTTATTTAATCAATCCAGATAAGTAAAATCAAGTACATACGAAATTATGCAGATATCGATTTTAATTAATTATTTTTGCACTCACAAAATAAAAATGCTTTTTTAACGTTTAATGTATTTTAATTTATAATATTATAATGAGTTTTTTTCGAAAAATATTGCTTTTTATTCTAGCCTTACTTTGTATATCTGTTATTTATGCTCAAGATAAAAGGCTAAGAAGAGCAGACGAAATTTACGAAGCTGGGGAATATTTTAGAGCAATAACCGAATACACCAAAATTTTAAGGAAAGAAAAAAATAAAAGTGCAAAAAATGAATTGTATTTTAAAATAGGAGATTGTTATTTTAGTCTTGGAGATTACAAAAAAGCAAGAAGTAATTATAAACGAACAGTTAAAGTTAGAGAACTTGAAATTGATTCTAAAATTAGATTGGCAGAAATTCAAATTCAAGAAGGTACTTACGATGAGGCAATAGCTATTTATCAAGATGTTTTGGAAATGGATCCAAACGATACTGTTGCTCAAAAAGGAGTGGAGTCGGCAAATCTTGCAAAAATGTGGAGCGAACAAGCTACGCGTTTTAAGGTGGAAAGAATGAAAGAATTTAACTCTAAACGAAATGATTTTTCGCCTACGGTTGATGAAAAAGGTGGCTACGACCATGTTTATTTTAGTTCTAATAGAGATGAGGCAAAAGGAAAAAAAACAAGCTTTATCACAGGCGAAAAATTTTCAGATTTGTTTGTCTCTAAGTTTGATAGAAAACAAAAATGGTCAGATCCAGTGCCATTAGATTCTTTAAACACGCCTTTTGATGAAGGAACACCAACACTCGCAGAAGGAGGACGAAAGTTTTATTATACTGCATGTAAAGCTGAAAAAGGTAAAAAGGTGGGATGTCAAATTTATGAGGCACAAAAAGTTGACGGAGAATGGATGAACCCAACAAATTTAGGATTAGTTGCTGACTCACTTTCTATAGGACACCCAACTGTTTCGCCAGATGGAAACACAATATATTTCTCGGGTAGATTGCAAGGAGGCTTTGGAGGAGCCGATATTTGGTATTGTGAAAATGAAGGCGGAACATGGTCGCAACCTAAAAATATGGGACCAGCAATAAATACACCTGGTGATGAACTTTTTCCATTTATGCGAGACGATTCAACATTTTACTATTCAAGTACAAAACATCCAACAATGGGCGGACTAGATATTTTTGTTTCTAAAAAGAATGAAAGAGGAAGATGGATGCCGTCAGAAAATATGAAACCACCGTTTAATAGTAATGGTAACGATTTCGGAATTTATTACTATTCAAATGAAGATAAAGGCTTTTTTACTTCGGATAGAAAAGGTTCGAGACAAGAAGATATCTATTGGTTTGAAAAACCACCATTAGTATTTAGCCTATCGGGAATTACTAAAGATAAAGATACAGAACAAATACTCGATTCTTGCGTAATTACACTTTTCGGAAGCGACGGTTCTATATTTAGAGATACTACATCACTTGCAGATAAAGAAAGAAAAGGAAAATTTAGTTTTAAATTAAAACAAAAAACCGACTATGCCTTTATGGTTCAAAAAGATGGGTATTTTAATGGAAAAGCACGTTTTACAACAGACTCATTAATGTTCGATAAAGTTTTTGAATATGAAATTTTACTCGAATCTCTAAATAAAACTTTTGAAATACCAAATATCGAATTTGAATTTGGACGTTGGGATTTAACAGAATCTTCAAAACATACTCTTGATAGTATTGCAAGAATATTAGTTGATAACCCATATCTAGTTATCGAACTTTCAGCTCATACAGATATGATTGGTTCAGATGCATCTAATATGGAATTAAGTCAAAAACGTGCAAATTCTGTTGTGGAATATTTTACAAATAAAGGTATCCCAAGCGGAAGACTTGTCGCTAAAGGATATGGAGAATCACGTCCTAAAATAATCGAAAAACCTGATATAAAATATCCATTTTTGCCAAAAGGAGCAGTCTTAAACGAAGATTATATTTTAAGTTTATCGCCTGAGCAACAAGTAGTTGCAAATCAACAAAATAGAAGGATAGAGATGAGGGTGATTTCTAATGATTATATCCCAAGCTTAGACTGAAGTCAGTTAAAAGTTAAAAGTTAAAAGTTAAAAGT
>DAONZU010000206.1:0-2911 GCA_035406965.1 Bacteroidales bacterium | reverse complement strand
CAAGTATTTATATGTTTTTTTTTCAATTTAAATTACCTAATTTTTTAGGGTTTGGATTTGAAATAATAAATTCCAACCCCTAGATTTTCTATATAAATTTTAAATGAATTTGAGTATATTTCAGATATTGTTTTCACTAAACTTCCTTCACTATCATACATTTTGAAAGTAAAACATTCTAATTTTGGGTTTTGAAATTTAATAGTGGTAAACTCATTAAAAGGATTTGGGTAAATTTCTATTTTTGGATCTGCTTTAACTGATGTGCATATTCCGTCAATTCCATAATATGGTAAAAGCACTACGTTATAAAAATTTGAAGTACAGCCACCTATTTGTATAAATATATCGTAGTAGCAATAACAATCACATAGCCCACCTGTATCAACTCTTGCAAGAAAAATAGAATTATCAAAAATTTCATATTTTAAAAAATGCTTTCCACAACAATTTGCTGTAATTTCACCAGACAAAGTTAAAGTGTCATTATTTAATTGTAATGAAATATTTTGTTCATAAGAAGAGCCTGCATAATTATCGATGCATGTAGAATTAGAATACATTATCATACCTGTCTCCTGTGAATAAGCAGAAAAACAACCCATAAGTATTATGTAAAGTATTAGTTTTTTCATATTCCCATACTTTTGCTATTATCACCACAGTATAATTTACTTAACAAATATAAAACATTTATAAATATAAAACAAATAAAATATCTATGTGCTTTTAGAATAATTGAGAATATGAACAAATCTCGCCTATAGTAATTACTTATCCAAGCTTTCAAGATATTTTTGTGCTAACTCAATATTTGGTTCTTTGCTTTCATAAAATCTATAAAAAGCCACTTTTTTACATAGTCCAAAGGTATAGCATTTATTTTTTTTGTAAAAATAATTTAAAACTTCTTCTATTTCGACAGCTTTATTCACATGTTCATGTTTCATCAGAATTCCGTAATCCAAGCCATATTTAATTTTAAATTCTAATCCAGTTGTAAGTTTCCAGCCTAAAGTCCATAAAAAAGTGCCTTCGTTTGGAATACTTGTTCTAAGTGAGCCGTTAGGATTTAAAAGAAGACAAGTTTTTGCTACAACTTTTGGCAAATCTAAAATATGTTCAAAAGTTGCTACAGAAGTTATTCTATCATATTTTTGTGAGATGTCAATTTCATCAATATCATTATAAATATTTTTTATTTGTGTGATATATGGAGAATTTTTATACAATTCACTAAAAGGCTCAACAATATCATAATGACTTGACTGTTCATATTTTAATTGATTTAATGTGCCTGCTCCTATTTCTAATGTTTTTTTATCATGAGAGCCTTTTACATCTGCTGCAACTTTTTTATGCAACCATGCTTCCATCTTTTGAGCTAAGCCAGAAGCTGTTGTGTCTCCATCTCTATTTGATTTATAATGCTGATTATAAATTGCTTCCAACTTTTCGGGAAGCTCTATTCTTGTTTTAGGATAATTTTTAAACATCGTTCTTTAAAATTTGAAAAACATAATGATTTATGAAATAAAAATAAATAAGCAAGTGAATATAGAAGTTTAATTCTTAATAAAATATCCTTTTAGAGTAATTCCTATACCAAGTACAGATAATATTTTATTGACAATAATTTTGATATAACCTAAATGTCTTTTTGTAGCAATTTGTTGTCTTAATCTTTCATCACTAGATGTTTCCGAAAACATTTTCTCACTTTTAGGTTTTTTTGATGTTTTCAATCTACTCACACTAATGCCAGTAGTAAGAATTTTTAATGGCGTAAATCCTTGTTTTTTCATCAACTTTTTCATAGTATTTCTAGTGTAATAAGTAAGATGTTCTGGGTAAGCAATTACATTGAAATCACTCTTTAAATAATATCTGAGGTAAGAGTTAAAGTTCGGTGTGGTTATATAAAACATCCCTCCCTTTCTTAAAAAATTATAAATATAGTTAGTTTCTTCTAGTGGATTATTGATATGTTCCATTACTTCAAACGAAGTGACAATATCAAATTCTTCAGCAGTAAAAGTATCATGTTTCAGTTGTCCCTCTTTCATTTCAAGTCCATTTGATTTGCAAATTTTTATAGCTTCGTCAGAGTATTCGGTACCATATACATTCCATCCTCTTTTTTTTGCCTCTTGAAGAAACCAACCTCTACCACATCCTACATCTAATATTTTATTTGTTTTACGGTATGGTTCAAATTTATTAAGAAGAAAATTATAACTTTGTACTGTTAGAGGTGATAAATACCCTTCTGAAGAATAAGAATATTTTGAATAATGCGTATTCAACTCCTCTATTGTTGGTATATTCTCCATAAATACAAGTCCACAAGATTGACATTTAACAAGCTTGTGTTTATCATAATAGCCTTGTAATTGTTTTATCTTGCTTGATTCACAAATCAAACAATGTTGATGTTTTGCCATATTTAATTTTTTAATTTTATTAACGTATTAATTTAAAGAACAAAAATAAAATATTTGTAAATATAAAAAAAATAAAATATTTCAACTTTTTTAGTGCAAAACAATACTGTTAAAATTTACATTTGCATAAATCCGAGCAAGCTGACACATTGTTTAACTTATTCAAAATCCGACTTTACCTTCGGTGAGCTCGCATGCTCGGTTCGACTTTTAACACTTCAACTACGTTCAGTCATTGCTTTTAACAGATTCTTAATTATAAATTTCTAAGGAGCGAATGCAGAGTCAAACTTGAATTCTTAATTATCAATTTTCTAAGGATCGAGTGTAGAGCCAAGCTTGCTTGAACTATACCGAGAGACGACAGAAAATGCAGCGAAGCTGAATTATTCAATTATCAATTATTTTTTCACTTTTAACCCTAACTCCGCCCTTTTAGGTAGTCTATATTTATTTTTTCAAATAAT
>DAONZU010000205.1:0-2939 GCA_035406965.1 Bacteroidales bacterium | reverse complement strand
AAATCTATGTACTTGGTCTTCATCTGTTAAAATAATTTAAAGTAAATTAGTTATCTACATTATCAAGGCGCAAAAGTAAGTCATTTACTTTAATATTTATAGCAGATTAGTAAAAAATTCTATCAATAGTTTAAATTTTATATTTAATTGACATTAATTCATACAAACACACCGATTTAACAAAATAAAAGCAACTTTTTATTTTTCAATAAACTATTGAAATTGTTTAATAACTTATTTTAAAATATATGTAAGTTAGTTACATAGATTTTTTTAAACACAAGTCGGTGAGTTAGACATTGGGCGATACCATTTTACAATTCGTTTCTAAGTTTTTAAAATAAGGAATAAGTTTATGTGTTTTATATACTGCAAGTGCTATGCAAGTTCCTAAGATTGCTCCTGCAACTAGGTCGGCAGGATAATGCACGCCAAGATAAATTCGAGAATAAGAAACAATGCTTGCCCAAATTAAAATAAACCAAGTCCATTTTCTATTTCTCAAAAAAAGTAAAGTAATTAAAGCTAATCCAAAACTATTACAAGCATGTCCCGAAACAAAACTATATAAGCCACCTTTATAACCATCAATTGTATGTACCTTGTCTGAAATTTCCAAATTGTGTGTAGGACGATACCTTTTTATACTATGCTTTGTAAGATTTGAACTTTGATCGGTCAATGCAAAACAAACAATAGACACTAATAATGGAATCCAAAATTTCTTTTTAAATTTTCTAACTAATAAAAATATAAAAATAGCCACCACAATATACCAAATCCAAAATGAAGATATGAATTTCATAATTGGATCTAACCAAGCTAAGTTAAGTGAGTTAAAATAAAGAAAAAGATCAATATCTAAGTTTTCTAAGTATTCCATTATTCGTTTAGTTTTTTCCAGATTAAATCTTTTAGTTTATCAATATTTTTATTTGTAACAGCAGAAATAAAAATTGTTTCAATATTTTTTGGTAATTCTGCTTTCAATAATTCCATTAATTCATCGTCTATTAAATCTGATTTTGTAATTGCCAATATTCTTGTTTTATCTTTTAATTCTGGATTGTATTCTTTTAATTCTTTTAATAAAATTTCATATTCTTTTTTTATATTTTTTGTATCGCAAGGAATCATAAACAATAGTATTGAGTTTCGCTCTATATGCCGTAAGAACCTGTGTCCCAACCCCTTGCCTTGTGCAGCTCCTTCTATTATTCCTGGAATATCTGCCATTACGAAAGATTTAAAATCTCTATATTCCACTATTCCTAAATTTGGAACTAGAGTTGTAAAAGGATAATCTGCAATTTTTGGTTTTGCTGCCGAGACAACAGAAAGTAAAGTTGATTTTCCTGCATTTGGAAATCCAACTAAGCCGACATCAGCCAAAAGTTTCAATTCTAAAACAATTGCTTTTTCAATTCCTTCAATTCCTGGTTGTGAATATCTTGGTGCTTGATTTGTAGAAGTTTTAAATTCTGTATTTCCTAATCCACCTTTACCACCTTCGAGCAAAATAATTTCTTGATTATCTTCTGTAAGTTCGCAAAGGAATTCTCCTGTATCTGCATCTTTTGCAATAGTTCCCATTGGAACTTCAATAATTTGGTCGGCACCATCTGCACCTGTTCTGTTAGAGGCTCCACCACTTTCGCCATTTTCAGCAAAAATATGTCTTTGAAATTTCAGATGTAACAAAGTCCAGCGATGAGTGCTAGCTCTAAGTATTATATGTCCACCCCTACCTCCATTTCCTCCGTCTGGTCCACCACGTTCAACAAATTTTTCTCGTCTAAAATGAGTAGCACCAGCTCCGCCAGAACCAGAGCGACAAAATATTTTTACATAATCTACAAAATTCGATGTAACCATAAATTTTAGCTCATAAATTTATTTATTATTTCAAAAATTTCTGCAGAAACTTCAGATATTGGTCTGTCGCCGTTTATTTTAAAACAATTTGTTCGCGAAGAGTAAAAATCGTTAATAATTTGAGTATCATTTTTATAAACCTCCATTCTGTGTTTTATAATTTTAATATCTGCATCATCTTTTCTATTGCTATTTTTACTGCGTTCAATTAATCTAGAAATCAAGTTATCTTCACAAACATTAAATTCTAAAAAAACATTTACTTTTAAGTTTAATTTTTCCAATATTTTTTCAAATTCAACGGCTTGGTTATAGTTTCTTGGAAATCCATCGAATACAAATTTTGTATTCTCGTTACTAGTTGCAATAATTTTTTCAATCATTTCACATACAATTTCATCAGGCACAAAATTTCCTTTATCTATAAGCGATTGTGCAAGTTTTCCCAAATCTGTATTTTTTTCAATTTCTTTTCTAAAAATATTACCAGTTGAAATATGCACAAAGCCCATTTTTTCTTCTAGAAGTTTAGAATGTGTACTTTTTCCGCTGCCGGGTGGTCCTGCTAAAATTGCAATTTTCATAATTCTTTTTTTACAAAAATATTAAATAAAATTAAAGCAACAAATATTGCTCTATTATAGTCAACGTAAAAACATATGTTTTGTTATTGATTTTTTATTAAAAAACATGGGGTTTGATTTATATAAAATAAGAAAGTCAGAATTTTGGGATTCTGACTTTCATAACCAAACAAACTAACTATGAATCTTTTACAAAATGATTCTAATTAATTTTTAAATTAAAAGGGATAGACAATTATTTTATTGCCTACCCTTTTATTATTAAACAAACAAACTATGAAACTATAAACTAAAATTCTGCAAGAATTTTCTTAACATCTTCTGGAGCAACTCTACCAAAGGTTTTGTCTCCTATCATAACTACTGGGGCTAATCCACAAGCACCTACACAACGTAAGCATGATAAAGAGAATTTACCGTCTGGTGTTGTTTCACCAACGTTAATATTCAATTCTTTTTTCATTTCTGCTAGGACATTTT
>DAONZU010000204.1:0-2967 GCA_035406965.1 Bacteroidales bacterium | reverse complement strand
AAATTCAGCACTAGCTAAAAAGTTATTTGGAAAATTTCCTTCTACAGTCCAAAATCTATTGTCTGCGATAATTAGTCCGGGTATTTCATTTTTGAAATTATCTGGAGCAACAAAATTATGGGTAATTCTAAGCATTGCAGTATCATTTTCGTCAACTGAATTTACTATTACTTTGAAGAAAGAATCGTTATAAGTTTTTGCTCCTGTAGAATTTATAAATTTAGTTTCTTTAATGCTTGCATCTGAAATTTGTTCAAAATAGTCGCACAAGCTAAGCATAGGATTGAAAGGTAAAGTAAAAGTTTGTTCTCCAAATTCTCCATCAAATTCAAAAATTTTTGTAATAGTTTCAAAATTTTCATTCATAAAACTAATAGGTACTTTATTCGAATTTGCAAATACATCTCGTCCTCTTAATTTTTGTTTCATAAAAACTGTAACATCAAAATTACTGCCATTTGCACTTACTTTAGTCGAATCTATGGAGTAGTGTACAAAGCCTGGTGTAAAAACCCAATCTTGAAAAAAGTCAGTAAGGTCAATGCCTGTATGATTTGTAATGAAATCGCGTAAATCGTATGAAGATTTTGATGTGTAGGCATTTTGTCTAAGATATTCTTTAATTGTAGTAAAAAACACAGAATCTCCAAGATAGCCTCTTAGTGAATGTGCAACACTTGCTCCTTTTTGATACACAGTGCTAGAGTATGTAATGTCTTGACTTATCGGATATAAAGGATGGAATCCTCCATCTTTGTGATGATAAACGCGTAAAACTTGTTCGTGAGCACTTCGTCTAAAATTTAGAGCATTTTCTTTAGATTTTACAAATTCTCTAAAAATGGTTTCGCAATACGTAGCCCAGCCTTCATTCAGCCACATATCTTCAGCAGATGAGCAAGTTACTAAATCACCGAACCACATATGAGCAAGTTCGTGGTAATATAAATCTTCGTATGTTAAATCTCCTGTGATAAATCCTCTGCCCATAGCAATATTTGTAACATGCTCCATGGCACCACTATTAAAAGGCACAGCAACATAACCAACTCTGTTCCAAGCGTATGCCCCGAATAAATTTTCATAAACTGCCATTACAGTGTCAATATTTACAAAAGAATTTACAGTTTTGCTACTATCACTTGGGTATATATAAAAATCAACAGGAATTTCTTTTTCAACTCCTTGATAATTGTGTGAAATCAATTTGTATGGACCTACTGCAACCGATACTAGATAAGTAGGGACAGGTTGTTCTAATTTCCATTCCCAAGTTTTAGTGTTTTCTTCTGAATTTGTAATAACATTAATAAGTTCTCCACCACATACAGCTGTATGATTTTCAAGACTTGTAATTTTACAAGTAACTTTTGCTTTATCTGTGAAGCTATCTTTACAAGGGAACCAAACTCTGCCATAGGAGTGAGGAATGTCATCAAAAGCTACGCCCATATTAAAAGCATAATCACCAACAAAATAAAAACCTCCCCAGCCAGATGGATCAAGAATTGGATTTCCATTATAATAAACTCTGATAGATATTTCATCTTCGGGATTAAAAGCAGAGGCAAAATTTATATTTAAAACTGAATCGTTGTAAGTATAGTTAGAAATATCACAAGCATTGCAAGTTATTGAGTCCACGTTTAGTTTTAACAAATCTAAACTTATGCTATTTATGTTTTCTTCAGTAGGATTAAAAATAATTTCTGTATATCCAGAAATAAATTTTCCGCTAATATCAGTTATGTCTAGGTTTATGATATATTCTTGAATATCAATATTTTCTCCGCTTAAATTTTGCGAAAAGTTAGAAATATTAATTCCAATCAAAAAGCAAGCTATAAAAAATATTTTTTTCATTTTAAAAAAGAGTTTGTTGTCCTGTATTTGGGTTTATTTTGTTTAGATGTCTATAAGTTTTTTCGGTAACTTCACGTCCTCTCGGTGTTCGTTTTATAAATCCTTCCATAATAAGGAAAGGTTCATAAACTTCTTCTACAGTGCCTTCGTCTTCGGCTACAGCAGTTGCAATAGTTTTTATGCCTACAGGTCCTCCTTGGAATTTATCTACTATAGTTAGTAATATCTTATTGTCCATTTCATCTAAACCGTATTTGTCGATATTTAGAGCTTCGAGAGCATGTTTAGCAATTTTCATATCAATTGTTCCATCTCCAATTACTTGTGCAAAGTCTCTAACTCTTCTCAATAGAGCATTAGCAATTCTAGGAGTTCCGCGGCTACGTCTTGATATTTCGCCAGCAGCATCGTCATCTATTGGCATGTTTAAAATTCCGGCAGAACGAATAATTATTTTTTTCAAAACTTCAGCGGTATAATATTTTAGGTGAGAATTTATTCCAAATCTTGCACGCAAAGGACTTGTAAGTAATCCTGAACGAGTTGTCGCTCCAATTAATGTAAAAGGTTCTAAAGGTATTTGTACAGAACGAGCCGCAGGTCCTTTGTCAATTAAAATATCAATTCTATAATCTTCCATTGCAGAGTATAGATATTCTTCTACAATTGGATTTAGCCTATGAATTTCATCAATAAATAAAACATCATTTTTATCTAAACTAGTAAGTAAACCTGCAAGGTCGCCAGGTTTGTCGAGTACAGGTCCTGATGATATTTTAAATCCGACTCCAAGTTCGTTAGCAATAATATGAGCAAGAGTGGTTTTGCCTAAGCCTGGAGGGCCGTGCAAAAGCACATGGTCTAGAGCTTCTTCTCTCATTTTTGCAGCTTGCACAAAAATTTTAAGATTAGCCACAATCTTATCTTGTCCGCTAAAGTCTTCAAATTCTAGAGGTCTAAGTATTTTTTCTATTTCTTTATCGGCAGCTGATAAATTTTCGGAATTAGCTCTGATAAATTCGTCCACGTCTATTTATATTTTTTTACAAAATTACAAAATTTGACGAATAAATAAAACAATAAGCTACAATATTAATCAATTGT
>DAONZU010000203.1:0-3012 GCA_035406965.1 Bacteroidales bacterium | reverse complement strand
ACTGCCATAAATAATGAAATAACAATTACTAATCAATTTGTTGTTGATAAATTACAAGAAAATATTAATATTTATGATAAATCTGGCGAGCAACATTATGATATTATTTCAGCTTTTATAAAATCTGTTAGAGGTTCAAATCCTGATGCGGCAGTTTATTGGTTAGCTAGAATGTTAGATGCAGGAGAAGATATAAAGTTTATTGCCAGAAGATTAATTATTTTAGCAAGTGAAGATATTGGACTAGCAAACCCAAATGCTCTTTTGCTAGCAAATGCCTGTTTTGACGCTGTTTCAAAAATAGGAATGCCAGAAGCTAGAATTATTTTATCAGAAACAACAATTTATTTAGCTACAAGTCCAAAAAGTAATTCTGCATATTTAGCTATTGATAAGGCTTTAGCTTTAGTTAAAGAAACAGGAAATTTACCAGTACCTTTACATTTAAGAAATGCACCAACCCAGTTAATGAAAAATTTAAACTATGGAAAAGATTATAAATATCCTCACGATTTCCCAAATAATTTCACAGAACAACAGTATTTGCCTGATAAAATAAATTCTGAAACTATATATGAGGCAGGACAAAACAGAAAAGAAAAAGCAATTTTAGATTATTTGAATTTTTTGAAAAACATTTAAAAAAATACTATTAACTTTAATTTAAGTTTTAAAATTAGAAATAGTAGAATGAATAATAATTTTTTTTCTAAATTTACAAAAAATTTAAAATTATATCTTATGAAAAAACTTGGTTACATTTTAGTTTTACTTTTTTCAACCGTTAGCTTGTTCTCGCAATCATTGGTACAATTACAAGAAGGCAGAACAAATGCAACAATTATTTCAGACACTCAATATTCTTTGAGTTTTACTAGTTCTTTATCTGGTTTTGATATTTTGGGTGTAAAAGCAAAAGATGGCGAATATATTAGGGTTATCGTTCCAGAATATTTTCCTGATAAAAATGTTTCAAATCCAGAGTTGCCTGTAATGACAAGACTTATTGAGGTGCCTATGGACGCTGAGTTTGAAATTAGAATAAAAAGTTTTGATGAGCAGATTGTGAATTTGAATGAATATGGCATTGATTTACAAATATTGCCAAATCAGCCAAGTGTATCAAAGTCTGCCGATTATGACAAACTTCCATTTTATAAAAATTCAAGCATTTACGAAGATAAAGAATTTTACGAAACACAACCTGTAAGTGTTGAATTAGTAAGTAAAATGCGTGGTGTACAAATTGCTCAA
The DNA here is from genome assembly GCA_035406965.1 of Bacteroidales bacterium. Taxonomy (GTDB): domain Bacteria; phylum Bacteroidota; class Bacteroidia; order Bacteroidales; family ML635J-15; genus Bact-19. The sequence goes on along the minus strand of DAONZU010000203.1, from coordinate 1,758 downwards.
ATTATAGTTAGTCCGTTTTCTTATGATATAGAAAGCAATACTTTGATTATTAAGAATAATATCGAAGCAGAAATTATTTATAAAAATGCTGATTTTAAAAAGTCTGCCCAGTTAAAAACTGATAAATATTCACCAGCATTTGGTTCTGCATATAATAGTTTGTGGAATTATAAAGCACCAGCAACAAAAGGAGCAATTGACCGCTATCCGATAAAATATGTAATTGTTAGCGATAGAATGTTTGAAGCAGCACTTAATCAATTTATTAAGTGGAAAACTAAAAAAGGTTTTTATGTTACTGTTGCATATACAGATGAAATAGGTACAACTGCTACAGCTATAAAAGAATACTTGCAAGGTTTATATGATGCCGGTACTGCTGAAGATCCAGCACCTACTTATATTCTTTTTGTTGGCGATGTTGCACAAATTCCTGTATCAAAGCAAGTTGCCGGTAGTGGATGGAGCTCTGGTCATGTAACAGATATGTATTATTGCGAATACGATGGTGGAACTGATTATATCCCAGAAGTTTATTTTGGAAGATTTTCTGCAAGTACTGTTGCACATCTAACTATCCAAATAGAAAAAACCTTAATGTTTGAACAATACACTTTTCCAGATCCAAGTTTCTTAGGCGAAGCAGTATTGGTCGCTGGTGTTGATCAGTCTTGGTCTTCAACTCATGCAAACGGGCAAGTTAATTATGCGCATGACTACTACTTTAATGCAGAACATGGAGTTACTACCTTACATAAATATCTTTACCCTCAATCAGGATCAGCAGCAGCAGAAATAAGAAGCAAAATTGGGCAAGGAGTTGGCTATGCTAATTATAGTGCACACTGCGATCAAAATGGTTGGGCAGACCCTTCGTTTACAACTTCTCATGTTCCTTCATTAAACAATGAAAATAAATACTTCTTTAGTGTTGGTAATTGCTGTTTGTCAAATAAATTTGAAGTAGGAGAATGTTTTGGTGAAGCAATAGTTAGAGCAAATAAAAAAGGAGCAGTAGTTCATATTGGAGGTTCAAATAGCACTTACTGGGACGAAGATTTTTATTGGGCAGTAGGATTAACTTCAACAATTACTGCTAATGTAACCTATGAACAGTCTGATTTAGGAGCTTATGACCATTTATTCCACGATAGAGGCGAAGAACCTTATCCAAGTGCTTACGAAATGATTTATGCAGGAAATATGGCAGTAGAATCGTCAACTTCTGATCTGAAAAAATATTACTGGGAAATTTACCACGTTATGGGCGACCCATCTTTAATGCCTTATATCGGTGTGCCAGAACAAATTCAAGCTACATACTCATCAGTTATGCAAATAGGAATGAGTTCATTAACTGTTAATGCAGAAGAAAATGCTTATGTGGCTTTGAGTAATAATGGAGTTTTGTTAGATGCGGTTTTAGCAAACTCATCTGGAATAGCTACTTTAAATTTTGAAGCCTTAACTAACACTGGAAATCTTGATATTGTAATTACAAAACAATTTAGAGCTCCATTAATTGAACAAATTATGGTTATACCAAGTGATAATGATTATGATGCAATGCTTAGCTCAATTATTACACCTCAAAGTCAAATCCATATAAGTCAAGCAAGTTTTGTGCCTTCTGTAGAAATAATGAATCTTGGATTGCTTAATTTAACTTCTGTTACTGTTGGATACACTTTAGATGAACAAGCACCAGTTACTGTAAATTGGACAGGCGATTTAGCTCAGTTAGAAACCGCTATTGTT
>DAONZU010000202.1:0-3028 GCA_035406965.1 Bacteroidales bacterium | reverse complement strand
CCTACGGTTAATCACATGTTGTCCTACGGACAAACTTTTGATGGTCTTGTTTTGTACTCACGGACAACCACACAGCTCACTTCCAACGCCACTGATACTCGCTCCAACACCCATGATGCTCGCTCGGATTTAGCTTCGCTGAACTCGTCCTGCGGACTTCGGTTGTAATCCGAGTGCATTGTAATTTTACACTCGGATTGCAACTCCGAGCGAGCGGAGATAGTAATAAAAAAGCTGTCTTCTATTTTTAAGACAGCTTTTTTATTATTTGTTCTTGAAAACTTATTTTAGAATAGTTTTTTATTAATTTTATTAATAATTTACTGAATGAATTTCAAAATAAGCTTCTGGGTGTTTACATGCTGGACAAGTTTTTAATGCTTTTTTGCCTTTATGTACATATCCGCAGTTGCGACACATCCATTCTACTTCTTCTTCTTTTTCAAAAACTTTGTTATTTTTTACATTGTCAAGAAGTTTTAGATAGCGTTTTTCGTGTTCGGCTTCACCTTTTGCTATCATTCTAAAAGAAGTTGCAATTTCTTTAAAGCCTTCTTTTTCTGCAATATCAGCAAATGCAGGATATAATTCTGTCCATTCTTCATTTTCGCCCATTGCAGCAGCTTTCAAGTTTTCGGCAGTTGTTCCAACTTTACCAGCTGGGTACATTGCTGTAATTTCAAGATTTTCGCCAGACTCTAAATATTTGAAAAAAGTTTTTGCATGTTCAAATTCTTGTTCTGCTGTTTCTAAAAAAATCGCTGCGATTTGTTCAAAACCTTCTTTTTTTGCAGTTTTCGCAAACATTGTATAACGTGAGCGAGCTTGAGATTCACCTGCAAATGCTTTCAATAAATTTTGTTCTGTTTTTGTTCCAATAATACTCATAATAAATTTTAATTTTAAGTTATACTTTTTTTAATATTATTTTGTGTTAAAAATAAACTTTTTATTTGTAATTTTGTTTACAAAATAAACAATAATTTTATAATTTAAAAACATTCTAAATATTACGACTATGTTAAATTCAAAAATCGAAAAAATTTTAAACGAGCAAATCGAAAAAGAAGGCTTTTCAGCTAATCTTTATTTAGCTATGGCAAGCTGGACAGAAACTCTTGGAATGAGTGGTACAGCTAGTTGGTTATATGCACAAGCAGAAGAAGAAAAAATGCATATGATGAAATTTGTATCTTATATTAATGAAAGAGGTGGTCATGCAATTATTCCTGCATTCGAAAAACCTGCAAGCTCTTGGAAAGATATTTTTGTTATGTTCGATGAAGTTTTAAAACACGAACAATATATCAGCAAGAGTATTAATGACATTTTAGAATTAGCAATAAAAGAAAAAGACTTTGCTACTCAAAATTGGATACAATGGTTTGTTTCAGAACAAGTTGAAGAAGAATCTTCTGTTCAAGGAGTTATTGACAAACTTAAATTATTAGGAAAAGCAAGTCTATATATGTTCGACAGAGATATTATGTCGTTCAGAAATGACGTAGAAGACGCTGAATAATTGAAAAGTATAAAATAATTTATATTTTTATGTGTAAGCCACAGAATTAAAGTGATTGTAAATTTATAAAAATGAAATTTGTACCCGAAAGATATAAAATAAAAGATGAAAGAATGAAATCTTTCATTGATACCGAAGAAATTGAAGGCTATTTAGAAGAAACCAAAAATCCTTCTAAGGAAGAAGTTCTAGCTGTTATTGAAAAGTCATTGAATAAAAATAGATTAAATCTAAGAGAAACGGCAATTTTAATAAATGCTGAATCTCCAGAATTGATTAATCTTATAAAAGAAGGTGCACGCACACTAAAAGAAAAAATTTACGGAAACCGCATTGTACTTTTTGCTCCATTATATATTGGAAATAAATGTAAAAACAACTGTCTTTATTGCGGTTTCAGGATTTCGAACAAAGATGCAAACAGAAAAACTTTAAGCGACCAAGAAATTGTTAAAGAAATTGAAGCTCTTGAAGACAATGGTCAAAAAAGATTAATTTTAGTTTACGGCGAACACGATTCTTACAATCCTGAATATATTGCCCATACTGTACGTTTGGCGTATAGTGTTAAAAAAGGCAGAGGTGAAATAAGACGTGTAAACATCAATGCAGCACCGCTTGATATTGAAGGTTTTAGAACGGTTCAGCGTTCTGGAATTGGAACTTATCAAGTTTTTCAAGAGACTTACCATCAAGAAACTTATAAAAAATATCATGTTGCGGGTCCAAAAAAAGATTATGATTATAGATTAACATCTTTGGATAGAGCCCAAGAAGCTGGCTTAGACGATGTTGGGATTGGTGCTTTATTTGGTTTGTATGATTGGCGTTTTGAAGTTTTAGCTTTAGTTCGCCATGTTAATCATCTTGAAGCCTGCTATAATGTTGGTCCACACACAATTTCTTTTCCACGAATAAAAGATGCATCAGGATTAAATATTGATGATAAATATTTAGTTTCTGACGAAGAATTTGTAAGACTTATTGCTATTCTTAGACTTGCAGTTCCATATACAGGATTGATTTTAACAGCTCGCGAACCAGCAGTTATAAGAGACGAAGTTATGCGTTTTGGTGTTTCACAAATTGATGGTGGTACAAAATTGGAGTTAGGTTCTTATGCAAATTCACAAAACGAAAAACAAGATTTAAACAAAGAACAATTTGAAATAAACGACACAAGATCTTTGGGCGAAATTATTGGCGAACTTTTAGACAAAGATTATATTCCATCTTTCTGTACTGCATGTTACAGATTAGGTCGCACAGGCGAACATTTTATGGAATTTTCTGTACCAGGATTTATTAAGCGATTCTGTACTCCAAATGCTCTTTTAACTCTAACAGAATATTTGATAGACTATGCAAGCGATGAAGTTAAAGAAAAAGGTTGGAAACAAATAGATAAAGAAATTGCTAAAATAGAAGACCCAAAACTTGCAGAATCTATTAAAGAAAAAATTGAAAAAATTAAACAAGGCGAACGCGATTTATATTATTAAAATT
>DAONZU010000201.1:0-3039 GCA_035406965.1 Bacteroidales bacterium | reverse complement strand
GGAATTAAAATTAATTTAGGCTTTGTAACAATACAAGGAGCTGAAATTTTCCAATCCATTAATCCATTTTTTATTGTATTCCTTACTCCTATTATAATGGCTATATTTGGATGGCTAAGAGCAAGAGGTAAAGAGCCTTCAACACCTAAGAAAATTGCAATTGGAATGGGAATAGCTGCAATTGCTTACGTTGTTATGGCTATAGGCTCATACGACTTGCCATTATTTAAAGACATACAAAGTAGTCCTCTAGATAATGCACTTAAAGTTACTCCTTTCTTACTAATTGGAACATATTTTATTTTAACAGTTGCTGAACTTTTTATTAGTCCACTAGGAATTTCTTTTGTTTCAAAAGTGGCTCCACCTCATTTGCAAGGGCTAATGCAAGGTGGTTGGCTAGGTGCAACAGCAATAGGGAATCAACTACTATTTATAGGTGCTATTTTATATGAAAGCACACCACTATGGTTAACATGGACAGTTTTCGTTGTTGCTTGCTTATTGTCAATGATTACAATGTTAGCAATGTTAAAATGGTTAGAAAGAATTACTAAATAATTAATTTAAATTTTATAAAAATGAAAAAGATAATATATTTTTTTGTTATTGTTGCTTTATCACTTACGACAATAGCCTGTTCAAAACAAAATGCTGTAGAAGATGTTGAACGAAGTATTGCCAAACTTAATCAATTTAATTCTACATTTGAAAAATTTTATAATGACGGTGTTATAGACGGAATTAACACAAAGGGAGATAAAAATAAAGATGAAGATTCAGAGTATAACCAGCTTAAAAAATTAGCTGAAGAATATTATGAATTGATTAATCGTATCAATTCTAACATCAATGAAGATAAAGAAAATGTTAAAAAAGGTAAGAAATCAAATGGCTACGAAGATGAATATAAAAAAGCTGTTGAAAGTAAAAAAGATGAAATAGAAAAAGCTACTGATTTATTTATTAAAAACCTTAGTATCTTAAACAATTGTTCCGAAGACTATAAAATAATTGAAGAAGAAACACAAGATGTTATTACTGAAGAAACTGTTGAATAGATAGAAATAAATAATTATAAAATAAAAAAAGTTGCAAAATATTTGCAACTTTTTTTTATTAATAGTAATTTTACAATCATTAATTTTAATACATTATATTTATGAAACAAATTTTTAAATTTATTGGTTTAAGTTTAGCTTTAATGCTATTTTCTATTGTGATTTTTGCACAACAAGATTGTTCAAATCCACACATGATCACTACAATCCCTTTTTCAGCAACTGGACTAAGTACTGAAGGAATGGGAAACTTATTTGATGCTGACGATTTATGCACATCTAACGCTATGGTAAACGAAGAATATATTTTTCAGTTCACTCCTGCAGAAGATATGCAAATTAATATTGCTTTAGAAAATACAGAAGTAACTTCTTCGAGTTTTCCGTTTTTGGGTGCAAACATAGGACTGTTTTTAACTAACAAATGTCCTGATGAACCTGCAGGAACTTGCATAGCATCTGTTGACAACCAAACCAGCAATCCTTCCTTAAACAACATTAACGTATCTGCAGGTCAAAATTATTTTATAATCGTTAGCTCTGCTAATGTCCCATTTTTAGGCGGCACTAATGTAAGTTTTGACATAAAAATAACAAGAATTGTAGATTATGATTTAGAAGTAACATCTATTTCTCTACCTAATAGTTCTTGCAGCTTAGGTGATGAACAAATTTCATGTGTAATAAAAAATAATGGAACATCTAATGTTACTAGTCCATTTAATATTTCATATTCGGTAAATGGTGGAACATCTGTTGTAGAAAGTTGCTCAGATCCTATTAATTCAAATTCAGAAATAACTTACACATTTACAAATCTTGTTTCGTTTACAAATACTGGCGAATACAATATTGAAGTAACAATAGACTTCCCACTTGACGAAAATGTAAACAACAACTCTTTAAGTGCAACAACATATTATTTGCCAACTTATACAAGTTTCCCATTTACTGAAGATTTTGAAGCCGGTAAGGGCTTTTGGTCAACTGGTGGAACATCATCAAGTTGGGCTTATGGCAATCCATCGGCATCACCAGAAGATCTTGTGATAAACTCAGCAGCATCAGGACAATTTTGTTGGATAACAAATTTAAACGGCAATGCAAATACTAACGAAAATTCATATATCGAAAGTCCTTGCTACGATTTATCTGCACTGCTTCTACCTTGTTTAGAAGTAAACTATTGGGGAGATTTTGCTATATATGGAAACTCTGCAAGCATAATAGCCTCTGCCGATAATGGCGCAACATGGGACACAATTGCTAATCTGAACGCTTCTGAAAACTGGGAAACTCTTATAATTGCACTTCCTAATTTAGTTAACGAAACAAATGTCAAATTTAGAGTTACTTTCAAAAGTAGTTTCCTTGTTGCTAACGGTTTAGCTATTGATGATTTCACAATTAAAGAATCTGTTTTAAAAGATGTTGGTGTTAGCAATATTATTAGTCCAAATACTGGCTGTGGACTATCCGATATAGAAACAGTAATAATTGAAGTTACTAATCACGGTATCCAAGCTCAAGACAATATTCCTGTAAATTATTCTATAGATGGTGGGGTAACTTGGTTAGCAAGTGACGAAATTATTCCTTCTATCGTTTCAGAAGGTACAGTACAACACACTTTTACTATTACTGGAGATTTTAGCGAAATTGGAGAATATGAAATTATTGCCAAAACCAATCTTACAGGAGATGAAGTTGCTGACAATGATAGCTTTACAAAAACTGTTTATAAACAAAACACAATAGTTGTTACCGATACTTATTCAGAATCATTTGAAACTGGAAACGCTGGCTGGCTGGCTTATGGAACAAATTCTAGTTTAGAGTTAGCTCAACCCAATGGCACTATAATAAACCAAGCTGGAGATGGCGAATACGCTTGGGTAACAAATCCTAACGGTCCGCATAATACTAACGAAACTTCTTACTTAGAATCTCCTTGTTTTGATTTCAGTACCCTAACAAA
>DAONZU010000200.1:0-3049 GCA_035406965.1 Bacteroidales bacterium | reverse complement strand
AACGGTCAAGGGTATAAGAAGTGGCGGATTGTGTTCGAATAACTTTCAAAATACTTATAACGCTCGTGAGAACTAAAAAAGTTTGAATTATACTGTTACTCCGCCATTTCTTATAACCTATGTTATGCGATTACCCTTTTTTATTATTCCATTCATTGTTAATTAAATAAATCTTTTATTTCTTTATTTTTACCCAATTTGTAAACTTTTGGGAAGTCCGTTTTCCCTTCTATCGTTGGTATCAAGTCATGAAGTGTTTGGTTGAAAATGCCGATTGCCCATTTATCTCGGTCTGTAATGCGGAATATAAAATCAACTTCATCGGGTTTCCAAGATGTTGGTGTATTTGATTTTACACCAAAGGCAACACCGATGATAATATTTCGTATTTTATCATTTTTATCTATAACTTGTGCTACAAGTAAGGTTTCAGTTAATGCACGTCGTAGATTTTTATCTGTTTTATACCTCAAAATTTTTTCTGTATCCTTTTCAATGCTTGATTTTGAATACATTCCCTTACTTTCGTTCAAAATAACATCGGTATTTTTTGATTTTGTTGGAGGAAGTGCAATAATATCAGGATATTGACGAGGTTGTTCTTTGCCTAAATTAGGTTCGGGCAAAACAGCACCGCCACCTTGTGAACCGGGATAAGAAATTGAAACAATTCTAAAACCATTCGGAATTAATACTTTATGAGCAATAGTGTATGTTACCTCATCTTCATCTACTTCATCCGTTTCAGAAATCAAACTTTGAGTAGAAGCATATTTTTTTGAGAAATATGATTTAGCTAACAATTCTACAAATTTCTTTTTTGAATTGCCAAGTAACTTCTTTCTATCCCAAATAAGTTTTATTCCGTTATGGTTCAGAAACATTCCGTCTAAAAAATAGGCAAGTGTAGAAATAACTTTGTTTTCTGCAATTTTATCTTTATATTTTTCCCAAACAGGTTGAAAATTAATGGTTTCATTTAAAGATCTTGCTGATTTCACAATTTGAATTAACTCTTGTGCAAACCAGTCAGGTACACCTCCTAAATCCTTGTACAATGCCTCCTGCAATTTGATGTTCAAGTCTATAATATCTGTCAAATCAGATTTCATCACTTTACTTCCGCGCTGACGTACCAAAGCATAAGTTCCAAAAATTTTATAATCATCAGAAAAAACAAAAGAAATAAATGTTAGTATTCCTCTATCGGGATCCATAGCATGACTAAAACGATTTATTTTTGCAGAAATCCAATCTTTTCTGACAAAATAACGCAAACGATTAAGATTTGTATTTCTTTCTTCACGTTCTTTCCAAGAATTTAATAATTCTTTTGCTCCTGTGGCTTTATTTACGTTCTCTATATATTTCTGATAACTTTTCTTTGTCCGTAAACTCTTTACAGCATTCGAATACCAATTATTATGATTTTCATTAAAAGACAAAATACTTATTTGAATGGTGTCTTTTAAAATTGTAATTTCAGGTGGACAGGACGGGAACTGTTTGTTGCGTATAAGATTATATTTATTTTCTTTTTCCACATCCCATTCTGCAATAATATAACCGTAATACTTGTGCTTTTCTATCATGATTTTAGGCGTTGAAAATGGATTATATTCAGCACCGCCAAAAACTTTATCACTTTCTTTGTTACCTGATATTTTGATATAAAACATATCAGATAAAAAAGATGCGACTGCTCCATAAGTACGTTGCAATTCATGATCCTCTGTTGTTACAGCTTCTGAAAATTCAATATTGACTAATGGATATTCTATGCCATTTTTTACCGCTGTTATTAGTGTATCAGGTGTTGTTAAAAGCATTATTGACTTTAATGCTCCGTTTCCAAATTGAGAGTGTTTTTTAGGTCGTTTTACAAGTTTGATTTTACTTGCAGGAACAACTTCGCTTATCATCGGAAAAATGTAGTGATAACCTTGTTCTAAGCATTCGTAATATATTCTAACTTCGTCCATGTCTCTTATTTTTTTAAAATCATCAAATGTTCCTTTTTGTTTTTTTGTGCAAAAGTTGGATTGAAAATTCGGGAATGTTCCGATAAATCAGATGAGATAATATTACAAATCTCAAAACCAATTTCAGGCATGAAATCAGTAATAATTTCGTCTATTTTGATAAGTTCTTTTTTTATAACGCTATCGCCAATAACGATAAACGCTAATCCGTCTTTTTTTACTAAGCGGTACATTTCCGCAAAACAAGTTTTTAAATCAGTTGTCCATTGCTCAGCAGGTTTTTTCAAGCTAGAATATTCTCTACGTGAACCAATTTCGTTATATTGAGCATATTGTACATCTAAATCAAGCCAACGCTTACGAAATTTGTGATACAAATAATAATCATAAGTATTTGCGTATGGTGGCGAAGTTATAATAATATCAACGCTTTCATCATTAAGCATTGACAAGTCTCGACTATCTGCATTTAATAATTTGAGATAGCTATCATCATTCACTCTTTCAGAGTATTCTGCAATGCGTATTAGATATTCGTTTGCTCTTGAAAAAAACAAATTAAATGTAAAATTATTTGGTATGTTTTTGTTTTTAGCTGCAAATCGTGTGTCACTCTCTTGATTTGAAACTCTTACAATTATTGAAGATAAAACGATTTTCAAGAAATCCTTTACATCTTCATTGTTAAGTTTATTTATCAAGTTGAGAATATGTGTTAATTCTTCTGCAACATTCATTTGAAACCAATGGTCTAAACCCTCTATTTTTTTTGCCTCAATAATTGGTCGTCTTGTTTGCCATTGTTCATCTTCATTTTTAACCATTTTAAGAAATGACTGTATTTCTGTAATTTCAGTTTTGCTCAATGGGGTAGCCTTAACTTTGGAAAGCAAAGTCGATAAGCCGTTTACATCAATACCGATTGCATTGTGTCCCAACAATCTCGCTTCAACAAGCGTAGTTCCAGAACCACAAAAAGGGTCTAAAATAGTTGTTTTATTATGAGCAAATTGTTTTATTATTGTGTGTGGCAACTGTGGTGGAAACTTAGCAGGATATGGATGCAA
>DAONZU010000199.1:0-3088 GCA_035406965.1 Bacteroidales bacterium | reverse complement strand
CTATTGCTAAAAGATTTGCCTTTAAGAACCGATTATATGTATTTAAAGCTTGCGAAGTCATTTCTTTCATTTTTAGGACTATAACTAAATCCTGCATGGTCGTAAAATAAGCCTTGTAGCCATTTTCCACAGCATCTTTAATTAGTCCCGAAGCTATATATGTTTTGCCGGTTCCTGATGGTCCCATCAAAATCAGGTTATAATTCTGATCCAACCATAGAAGTTCTCGTAATTGCTTTAACTCCGGTGCACTTAAGCCATTAGCAAAATTAAAATCATATTTGTCAAGATTATGATCTTTAGGCAGGCGTGCTAATTTAGTTCTTCTTTCTAAATCTGTTTTTTGCCGATGTAATACTTCTTGCTTTAAGACTGTATGTAAAAAGTCTGTGTAAGAAAGTTTTTCTAATTGAGCCTGATGGATTAATCTTTCAGGATTGTTTCGGATTTGAGTTAACCGCAATAATTCAGCGTATTGCTTAATTTGTTCTGTCTGTTTCATTCTTTATTTATTTTAAAAATTTGTTCATAAATAATTATGTTACTTGTCTTTGGGGTTAAAGATTTATCTTCTGTGTAACTGTATTTAACTTTGGGAAGTTGTACTCTATAAGTTCTTAAATAATTAATCCCTTCATTTTTATAGTACGACAACATTTGATTAAACTCATTAGCATTAAACACACTGTTTTCCATGCAAAAGTCAATAGCTTTTTCAATAACCGCACCTTCGTAACTATCTATATGTTTTAAAATCGCCCTAATATTATCATGATAATAACGTGGTTTATCTTTTTTAAATAAGTCTAAAAAATAAATTGCCTTTGACGTATTATTAAGTTTAGACAGTAGGGTGTCCTCAGATTCTTGTAGCCTTTTTGACTTTATTCTGATGTGGTCGGTGTTGCGGATATACTCTCCTTTGCCATAAGACTTTTTATGTTCTGCAATTTTTCCTTTTTCCTTTGAATAAAAACAAAGACTATCGCCTGTGTCTTCAAGAAGAACAACACTATCCCTATCCCTATATGTATCTATTGGCAAACTATATGTATTGCCTCTGTAAAGAACTACATTATCTTTGCGAACTTTATATTCAGGTAGTATAAAATTAGGTTTTTGAGGAGAACCAGCATAAGGTAATAGATATCGCTTTTCTATTTCCCATTCACTCTCAGGACTCTTTTTTGTTGTACCATGAAGCTTTTTATTAGCCGTTCGACTTAACCATAGTTCTGATTCTGCCTGTAAACTATCTATATTTGTATAAACACGACCACTTAGAAAATTATTTTTAACATAACCAACAACATTCTCAATTTTACCTTTGGATTCAGGATCGGATTTGCGACAAAACACACTCTCAAAAGGATGCTTATCTACAAATGCCCCAAACTTGGAAGTAAGTCGAATGTCGCCAAAGTTTTCATCTACGACAAATACTTTATCCAAATCATAAATAATACGTCTGGGAATACCTTCAAAGTACTCAAAACCCAATTCATGAGCATAAATTGCCGTTTCTGTTGTAAAGGGAATATTCTGATAATAAACAAACTTATAACGAGAACGAGATAATTGCATAACGAAAAAGTAAACCTTTTGCCTATCACCATTAGCGTAATACATAATCTTCTCTCCAAAATCAACTTGCGCTTCTGAACCATACTCTACTTCTGGAAGTTTCTGATAATGACGAAGAGACTTTTCTTTATACTTCGTAATATTATGAGCATTACGAATGCTTTGAACAAAATTATAGACGGTCTTACTACTAACATTCGGCAGATCTGGAAATGCCTCTTTTAAACGGTCTTCAACTTGTGCCGAAGATAAAAAACTATAACGCTCAAGCAAACTCTTGACGAAATTATAATATTCAGAAAGTTTCTTTGGCATACGACGAGGATTAGAAATCCAAGACAAAAACTCTGATTCGCTCATAGTTAAATATTTACGAACAGTAGCTCTGTCAATTTTTAATTCTTTACTTATTTGACTTTTGTTTAGTCCTTCTCGATTTAATTCATTAACTTTGTACCACATATAAATTTTTTTATTTTTACACATAGCCTTTGTTTTTTAGTTACTATACCTTTATAAACGAAGGCTATTTTTTTTCGTTCTAAAAATTGGTGATTTTTAGTTACGAAAAATTGATGATACAAAATTACTACTTACACTTTATAAACTTTTAATGAGTTTATTGTGTTGCCCTACGGGCAAGGCTTTTGAGGGTCTATCTACCGCAGGCTTCGCCTACGGTTAATCACATGTTGTCCTACGGACAAACCCTTGATAGTCTTATATTGTCCTTACGGACAATTATATATATATATGTTGTTTAAAATGTTGCAGCACCCAAAAAATAAAAAAACATACCTGATTATCAAAGAGTTAGCGGGTGCTGCAAAAAAAGTGCGGAAGACAGGAGAAATGCCAATCATAAAACTTCTTTTAACTTTTAACTTTTAACTGATTTTCACTATACAAATTTTAATTTATTGCACATCAAATCAGAAAAATTGATGAAAATTAATTTGCTATTTACACCGAGTTTGCGAGTTCACCTAAGGTAAAGTTGATACATTTTATTTTTTCTTTTTAAAAATATAAAATTTTTCAGGAACAGGGTCGTGTCCATGTCCGCCCCATGGGTTGCATCTTAAAATTCGCCAAGTACTTAAAATAAAACCTTTAATTGGACCATGTTTTTTAAAAGCTTCTAGCGAGTAGTTGGAGCATGTAGGAGTGAATCTGCACGAAGGTGGAATTAAAGGAGATATTAGCCATTGATAAAGTTTTACTAATATAAGAAAAGGAAGTATTAAAATGTATTTTAATATTTTCACAAATTTCATCTTACAACAATAAATAATGCTAATAAGCGACTTTAGTTTTTTCCCAATTGATGATTATACAACTTATTATTGTTCATCTTTCAATATTAGTACAAATCCAGAGCCGTGTATATTATTTATTTGTACAGTATCACTATCCTTAAAATATTTTCTAAGTTTAGTAATGTAAACATCCATGCTTCTCGCGTTGAAATAGTTATCATCGCCCCAAATCTTTTTTAAAGCTA
>DAONZU010000198.1:0-3095 GCA_035406965.1 Bacteroidales bacterium | reverse complement strand
AAGATGAGAAGCAAAGTCGCACAAGTTTTAAATTCTTACTCAATTATTTAAAGCCTCATAAAAAGCTTATTGGGCAATTGATTTTAAGTTTGATTTTTGGTTCTCTTATACAATTGATATTCCCATTCTTAACACAAAGTATTGTTGATTTTGGTATCGCAAATAATAACCTTTCGTTTATCACTCTTGTGCTTATTGCTCAAATGGTTTTGTTTGTAAGTCGAATGTCGGTCGATTTTATACGTTCATGGATAATGTTGCATATTAGTACAAGAATTAATATTTCTCTAATATCTGATTTCCTTATTAAATTAATGAAGCTACCAATAGGTTTTTTCGATACGAAAATGACTGGAGACTTGTTGCAACGCATAGGAGACCACGACCGCATAGAAAGTTTTTTGACAGGACAAAGTTTAGCTACATTATTTTCGTTTGTGAATCTGATAATTTTTGGAATTGTTTTAGTCTATTATTCTTTTACAATATTTCTAGTTTTTTTAATAGGTTCTGCTTTATATATTGGTTGGATTTATCTTTTTATGAAAAAACGGCGTGAACTTGATCATAAGCGATTTAGAGAAGCATCTGCTGAGCAAAGTAATAAAATACAGCTAATACAAGCCATGCAAGAAATTAAGTTGCAAAATGCCGAAAAACAAATGCGTTGGGAATGGGAAAGAATACAAGTGCGTTTGTTCAAAGTAAGTATAAAAGGGCTTGCTTTAAGTCAATATCAAAGTTTAGGAACAGTTTTTATCAACGAAAGCAAAAATCTTATAATTACCTTTCTGTCAGCATATTTTGTTGTAAAAGGTAATTTAACTTTGGGTATGATGTTGGCAATTCAATATATTATTGGGCAGTTAAATTCTCCTGTTTCGCAAATTATTGGCTTTGTACAGTCTTGGCAAGATGCAAAAATAAGTATGGAGCGTTTAGGCGAAATTCACAATAAGGAAGATGAAGAAAATCCTAACGAACAAAAAATCAATATATTACCAACAGATAAGTCATTGAAAATAGAGAATATCGAATTTCAATATACACCACCTCATAGCGAAATTGTTTTAAAAGATGTTAGCCTTTTAATTCCCGAAAACAAAGTAACGGCAATTGTTGGTACAAGCGGAAGTGGAAAGACAACGCTTGTAAAATTGTTGTTGGGATTTTATAACCACTATAAAGGCAATATTTTACTTGGCGACAATCAACTAAAAAATTATTCGCAGGCTTGGTGGCGAAGTCAAGTTGGTGCAGTAATGCAAGATGGTTTTATTTTTAATGATACAATTGCTAGAAATATTGCAGTTGGGCAAGAGAATATTGATAAACTAAGACTTGTTGAAGCTGTTAAAACAGCAAATATTCAAGAGTTTATCGAAAACTTACCACTTGGATACAATACAAAAATTGGTAGTGAAGGCACTGGATTAAGTCAGGGACAAAAACAAAGAATACTTATTGCGAGAGCTGTTTATAAAAATCCTCAATATTTGTTTTTTGATGAAGCAACAAACTCTTTAGATGCCAACAACGAGAAAATAATTATGGACAACCTTAATAGATTTTTCAAAGGAAGAACAGTTGTTATTGTTGCTCATAGACTTAGTACAGTAAAAAATGCCGATCAAATTGTTGTTATTGAAAAAGGCGAAATTGTAGAAGTAGGAACTCACGAACATTTAACAAATTTACGGGGAGTATATTTTGAATTAGTAAAAAATCAATTAGAGTTGGGAAATTAATTTAAGAAGCTAGATATTGTTTATGATAGAATTCGAAGAAGTAAATAAAATAGAAATTCGTAGTGAAGAATATCAAGAAGTTCTTGGAGCAACTCCTAATTGGATATTACGTTCAGGCATAACAATTATTTTACTTGTTATTATTATATTGTTAATTGGTTCGTGGTTTTTTAAATATCCCGATGTGCTTAATTCACGAGTGGTAATACTAACAGAAAATCCACCTGTACAGTTAAAAGCTTATGCAAGTGGCAAACTTACACATATATTTTATTCCGAAAATCAAGATGTTCAGCAAGATTCTGTTGTTGCAGTTATTGAAAATACAGCAAATTTAAACGATATTTTTCTTATTAGCATAATGCTAGATACATTATCAGATATTAGATATTTTCCTGAAAATATTGATTTAAAACTTGGAGAACTTCAGCAAACTTGGTCTGGATTGGTAAGAATAATTTCTTCTTATAGAAATTTTATCGAAATTGATTATTATGAGCAGAAAAACAAATCGTTGACAAGCCAGATTAATTATTATAATAAGTATTATTCAGGTTTGCTTAACCAAGTAAAGATAATGGACAAAGAAAACTCTCTTGCACTTGTGCAATTCGAAAGAGATAAGTCTTTGTATAATGACAATGTAATCGCTAAAATAGACTTTGAAAAATCAGAACAAACATATTTACAGCAAAAACGTAATTACGAAAGCTCAAAAACATCTTTGATTAATACACAAATGCAAATAAATCAATTGTATCAGCAAATGCTTGATAATAACATTCAGAAAACCAATGAGTTAAATACTTATGAAATACAGATAGAAGATGCTTTGCAAGGTTTTAAAAGTCAACTTGCAAAATGGAAACAGTCATACTTAATAATTTCACCTATTGATGGACGAGTTAGTTTTAATAAGGTTTGGTTTGAGAATCAGTCAGTTTCGGCAGGTGATCTT
Organism: Bacteroidales bacterium; assembly: GCA_035406965.1. Lineage (GTDB taxonomy): Bacteria > Bacteroidota > Bacteroidia > Bacteroidales > ML635J-15 > Bact-19. Next base: position 389 of record DAONZU010000198.1, on the reverse strand, counting down.
ATAGTTACAATTATTCCCAAAAATGAAATGCGTATAATTGGGAAAGCAGATATACCTTCAACTGGAGTTGGCAAAGTAAAGCCTGGACAAACTGTTAACATAAAATTAGACAATTATCCATATATGGAGTTTGGAATGCTAAAAGCAAAAGTTAAAAATATTAGTTTAGTACCAATAACAACAGAACAAGGAATATTTTACACAGCCGAAATTGAGCTTAACGATTCTATTCTCACAACCAACTACAACAAATCTATTCCATTTTCGCAAAACATGGCAGGAACAGCAGAAATAATTACCGACGATCTTCGCTTATTAGAAAGATTTTTAAACCCATTGCGGTCGATTTGGAAGAAAAGTGTGGAGTGAAATATTTGAAAATTTAATCC
>DAONZU010000197.1:0-3114 GCA_035406965.1 Bacteroidales bacterium | reverse complement strand
CTTATGCTGATTTTATTCAAAAATCGTTAAAAGACCGCGAAACAGTCCATAAAACCTCTGTTATAAGGCACGAAAATAACAGTACTGTTAAACAGTACAGTGAACACGATAACGATTTTGGTAATCTACCATATAAGGATTTTTTAGAAGAAATAAAACACATTTTGAAAGATAATTTAGAAGTTACAAAAGCGGGTGGATATTCATGCTGGGTCGTGAAAGATTACAGAGATACTAAAAACAAAATTCCTTATATTCCTTTCCATTCCGACTTGGCACTTGCAGGCGAAGAAGTTGGTTGGAAATACCACGACCTAATTATATGGGATCAAACAGGACAGAGAAGACTGATACTTTTGGGTTATCCGAGTGTTTTATATACCAATCAGAATTGTTCGTTTATAGTTGTTTTTAGAAAAGTAAAATAAAAAAATGTGCATATTAAAATTATTCGTAAGTTACTGTCATAAAGATGAATCTTTGATTTCTGATTTTATTAGTCACATCAAACCATTAAAAGATAATGGAATAATAAATGAATGGTATGATAGAAAAATTGAAACAGGTAACGAATTCCAAAAGGACATAGATAACAATCTTGAAAAGGCAGATATTATTTGTCTTATGGTATCTCATAACTTCCTTTCTTCCACTGCTTGTATGAATGAAAAGGATGTGGCTTTAAAATTAAGAAATGAAAAAGGCGTTAGAGTAATTCCAATTATTTTAAGTACCTGCTCGTGGACAGAATACAAAGATTTAAGGAAATTATTAGCAGTACCAACAGATGGAAAACCAATTACTTCTTTTAATAACCAAAATGAAGGCTGGGTTGATACAGTAAAGTGGATTAAAAATGTCTGCTCATCTACGTTTCAAATTAAAAAATTGAAAATAAAGAATGAATTTGAGTTTTTTTTAGATAGTACTGATTTGCTTGCAAAATCTCATAGTGAAAAAGAAACACTATTATTAAAAGATATTTTTGTTTTTCCAAAACTGAAATATTACGACAACAAGGAAAAATCCAACAAATATGATTCTGCAAAATTTGCAATAGAGTTATTGCAATATGGTAAGATTATTATTGCTGGTGAGAATCAATCAGGAAAAACGACACTATGTAAAGAATTATTTAAAATACTTAGAAGTTTTGATTTTGTACCTATCTATTTGGAAGATGACAATAAATATTTGGGAAATCCATTAAACAAGATTGAAAAGGCATTTTATGAGCAATATGAAGATATTTCTTTTGATCTAATTGATAAAAAAAGAATAGTTCCAATAGTTGATAATTTTCATTTTGCAAAACATCAAGAAAAATATATAGAACAATATAATGATTTTCCAAATCATATTTTGATAGTTGATGATATATTTGGACTAAATATTAAAAACCAAACACTTATTCAAGATTATAGCAAGTTTGAAATTAGGGAATTTACAGCATTAGAACGAAATGAGTTGATAAAAAAATGGATACAGATAAAAGAAAACAATCTGATACAATACAATTCAAATCATTTACAACAAAGCATTGATGAAAAAACAGAAATAATAGAGAGTTCACTGGGAATAACTTTTGGAAAAGGCATAATGCCATCATATCCATTTTTTATTCTAACATTATTGTCAGCACAAGAGATTCAAAAGCCGTTAGATACAGAAATCACTTCACAAGGTTATTGCTATCAAGCATTAATTTATTTATACCTAAGAAAAGAAGGTGTAAAAAATGATCAAATAGATATTTATATAAATTTTCTTACAGAATTAGCTTTTTGGCTTTATGATAAACATAGTAATGGGTTAAATCATGAAGAATTAGAAGACTTTTTGAAATACTATACTTCTCACTTTAATTTACCTATATCAATTTCAGAAATATTAAAAGTGATTTCTAATGTGAATATTTGTAAATATGATTCTTGTAATCAATACCATTTTTGCTATGATTATCTTTATTATTTTTTCATTGCAAAGTATTTTTCCGAACATATTGAAGATAATAAAAACCTAATTAATAATATTCTTGCAAATCTCCATAAAGACGAAAACGCATACATTACGATTTTCATAGCACATCATACAAAATCGAATTATATTTTAGATGAATTACTATTAAACGCGGAAATATTATTTGAAAAATATAAACCCGCAACATTAAATACAAATGAACTTTCATTTTTTGATAAACATGAGGAACAGATAGTAAAAGCTGTATTACCAACATATAAACACGTTGTTAATACAGAACGCAATACATTACTCAAACAAAAGTCAAACGTAGAAGATGTTAGACAAGAAAAACAGGGCGGTCGGAATATAAATATAGACGAACAGGAATCAGAATTGCTTAGAAATATAAGATTGAGTATAAAAACGGTTGAAGTTATGGGACTTGTTATAAAAAACAGAGCAGGTTCTCTTGATTTGAGAAGATTGGAGTCTGTTTTTGAACAAGGCTTGAATGTTCATTTGCGTATAATTACTTCATTTTTAGAGTTAATTCAAAATGAACAGTCAGAACAAGAAATTACAGAATTTTTGACTGAAAGAATAAATGACATTATTAAGAACAACTCTAATAATAAAGAGATAAGTATAGATGAAATTAAGAAATTAGCCAAAGAAATATACTGGAACTTAAATTTTGGAGTATTAAACGGTTTTATTACAAAATCAATTCATTCTCTCGGGTCTGTTAATTTATTAAAAATAGCTCAAACTATTAATGATAAAGCAAATACCCCTGCTACATTCATTGTACATCAAGGAATAAGAATGTGGTATGCAAAAAATGTAAGAATTGATGAAATTGTAAATAGAATAAAAGAAAAGGATTTTTCTCTAACAGCTATTAATCTTATGAAATTCAAAGTTGTAGAACACTGCTGGTTACACAAAATAGAGCATAAAAAATTATTAGAAATAGAGCAAAAATTACATATTTCTGCTAACAAAATATTAGTTGATAAATCCAAGAATTGGAAATGACAAAATATAACATAAACTTTGATTTTAGTGGAGCAGATACAACGTATTTAACACATTCATTGCATCCATATCCTGCTAAGTTTCCACCACAGTTGCCACACACAATAATAAAAC
>DAONZU010000196.1:0-3122 GCA_035406965.1 Bacteroidales bacterium | reverse complement strand
TTCCTGTTTCTAACCAATCTTTTTCAAATTCAGATTTTATTATAACAGGCATACGTTTTTTATTGTTATGAACAAATGACATAAGTTCATTAGCTTCTGTTGTTATAATTGAAAAAGTGGGAATTAGTTTGCCTGTTGGCTTATCTTCCCAAACTGACCAAATTCCGGCAAAAGCATATAACAAATCATTTTCAAAATGCACCAAATATTTTTGTTTATTTTTTCCTTTTTCATCTAACCAACGCCACTCAATAAAACCGTCAGAAGGAATTAAACATCTGTGGTTTACACTATCCCTAAATGAAGGTTTTTCAGACAAAGTTTCAATTCTCGCATTCAATGTATTTTTCTGAAAACTCTTATCTTTTGCCCATTTTGGGATTAAGCCCCATTCAAAAAATTGAATATTACGAGGTTTTGAGTGAGTTATTACAGGCATTTTTGGATTAATAAAACCGTTATATATAGGATTGGGATTATCAAAAAAACTATTCGCTTGTTGATGAATAAATTCAGCTTCAAAGCGTTCTTCCAAAGCATTTGCACTTTTATCTAACCTATAAACAAAACACATAATTTAAAATGTATAGCTCTCAAACTTTAATTGTTAACACTTCATTGATATTCGTAGTATAATGTGGTGAAAGTTTTTCTTGTTTCATTCGCCAAGTTTTTCCCGGTGCTTGTGCTCCCAATCTCAACAAATCACAGCCATACTTTCGGTTTAATTTATCCATTGCTTTCATTATAGGGATATGTTTTGCATTTCTATTTTGAAAAAGATTTAATTGTTGATTGTTTTCAGGAGTAAAATCCATAACAAAAACACCTGCTCGTTTATAAGCATAGCCCTTTTTAAAAATTTGTTCTAATCCCATAACAGCATATTCAGCAAGTTCAAAAGTTGAATTAGTTGCAAAGGGTAGCTTTATACAAATAGAATTAGAATACTGCGGTAAATCTTTTCTGTAAAAATTAGTTGCAATAAACACTTGAATAGAATTACAGCACGAGCCTTGCTTTCGTAATTTTTCGGCACATTTCGTAGCAAAAGTAACTATTCTCTCTTTAACATCTTCGTAATTTTCAGTATTATAATCAAATGTTCGAGTTGTCGCAATATTTTTCTTATCCTTAACTTCCTCAATCATTATAGAAGGAATACCTTGTAAATCATGTTTCAAACGCAATCCAACAATCGACATGTGTTTTTTTACCCAATCATCGTCCATACAAGTAAACTGATAAGCATTCTTTATATTTTTAGCTAAAAGTTTTTTTGTGTATTGTCGTCCAATACCCCAAACATCACCAATTTCGAGCCATTTTAATGCTTTAATTCTTAATTCTTCGCTATCAATAACATGAACAGAATTTGTTTCTTTTGGAAATTTCTTTGCTACTCTTGTTGCCACTTTGCAAAGTGATTTTGTTGGTGCAATACCAATACTTATAGGCAATCCTGTCCATTTATAAACACGTTCTTTCATTTGCAAACCGTATTCTTTCAAATCAACATCAAAACCTGACAAGTCCAAAAAACATTCATCTATACTATAAATTTCCTGCATCGGACAAAAAGTGGCTAAAATGCTCATAACTCTATTACTCATATCGCCATAAAGTGGAAAATTTGCAGAAAAAACATGAACACTATTTTCCTCAATAATTTCTTTGTATTTAAAAGCAGGAGCACCCATAGGAATACATAGTGCTTTTGCTTCATTTGAACGTGAAATAGCACAGCCATCATTGTTTGATAGCACAATCACAGGTTTTCCATTTAACGAAGGGTTAAAAACACGTTCACAGGAAACATAGAAATTATTACAGTCAATATGAGCAAACATTTATTTATGATTTTTTATTGAATATGCAACTACACCCCAAATTGTTGCATTATTATATTCATTTATTTCTATAATTGGAAACTCACTGTTAGAAGGAACTAAGTAATGTTTACCATTTTTAATACGTATTCTTTTTAGAGTAAATTCTCCTTCTACAAAACATAGTGCTATACGATTTTCTTTCCATTCTAAACTTTTGTCGATAATCAACAAATCACCATCAGAAAAGTCGCCTTCCATTGAATTACCAATTACTTTCACATAAAAAGTTGACAAAGGATTTTGAATAAGTATTTTATTCAAATCAATTCTTTCATCATTAAAATCTTCGGCAGGACTTGGAAAACCAGCTCGAATGTCCCCATAATAAGGTAATTCAAGTTTAGTTTCAATTCCTGCGGTATAAAACTCAAATCGCTTTGTTTGAAAGACTTTTTTCATTATCAAATTTCAGAAATTTATTTCGTAAAGATAAACAATGAATTCAAATTTTAGAAAATATACAAGCGTAAAATTGCATAAAAAATGTGTAAGCAAATAAAAATAATTCTTAATTTTCTAAGGAGCGAGTGTAGAGCCAAACTTGCTTGAACTCTACCGACAAACGAATAAAAATGCAACGAAACTAAATTTTTAATTCACTTCATACTCAACACTCTCCAACTAAAAACTAAAAACTCAACAACTAAAAACTCTTTAAATCCAAAATCCCAAATCTTAAATTCCAAATCAAAAATCCAAAATCCAAAATCCAAAATTCTTAATTCTTCATTCAATCATCGGGTGTTGAGCGAAGTCGAAACACAATTCTTAATTCTTAATTATTTTATATTACCAAAAAATTTATCAACCTATAATAATCATCAGACATACCTTTATAATATAAGAACAACAAATAAGCATTCTCGGTTTGTTGATGGCTTCCTTCGAAAAAACTATGATTAATTTTTCCGTCTTTATCAACCAAAACATAACGATAATTATAATAACCTTGTTTCAAGAATAATAATTTTTCATAACATCGTGTTTCTACATTATAAAGCATTTTGCTATTTTCATCAAGCGAATAATTGGTCAAATCACCATAAATATAAACATCGCCATTGCTAATAGGATTTTTGTGTTCCAAATTAAAGCTAACTATAGCATATTCAGACTGAATTTCGGGATAATCAGAATTTTTAAACCTTTTTGTACGAATTACATAAGAACCATTAATATCCTTAACACTGGCATAAGGAGTAAACATTTCTGTTTTATCCTTTATTAAAT
>DAONZU010000195.1:0-3213 GCA_035406965.1 Bacteroidales bacterium | reverse complement strand
CGATACTCAGGTCTTACATAGTCCAAATCAACATTATAAGTTTTGTCGTCTATTTTTTTTGCCATAAAAACTCCAGTAACATTCATGTCTCGTAAAATCAAAAACTGTAAGTTTTGCGTATCTGGTTTATATTCAAAATTTGGAAAAAATTCTTTTATGTCGTTTTTATAAAACTCAATAAACTGTTTTAAATAATGGTCGTCTTCACTTAATTCTAATGTTTGGAAAACTTCGTTTTTTGTGTATGCTTTATATAAATAATAAATATCTAAAATTACAATCAAAGCATTGACAATCGCCACAGGGATTGCAGAGATTATTATAGAATAAATTGTTAATCCAAGTGCCCCAAATAAATTTATCCATCTAAATTTAATAATAGAGCTTACTGCCATCGACCAAGCAATAAGAATTGAGGCTATGTATCCAAAAATTTCAAGTGCTGTTAATTCCATAAAACAAATTTTTAATTATTTTTTTAATTATTTTCTAATTCTGCTTCTGCTCTGAAGCAAACTTTATCATCAGATTTTAAACTTTCCCAATATATGTAATTATTTTCTTTTTTTGTAAAAATAGAAACTTTATCTCCCAATTTCAACTCGTTAGAAAACTGAATTTTAAAACGTTTAATTTTATTTGGAAAAATATTTCCCATAATGTTTTCTATCCAATTCACATAAACTGCATTGTTTACATGATAATGCATATCAATATCGGTGTAACGTGCTGTTTCTTCAGTTACAAATTTCAAATCTTTATGTATAGGGATTTTTTTCAATAAATTTTCTGTTGCTTTTTCTTTTAAAAGTTCATCTAAGTAAGAAAATTCTGGTGGTAAAATTGGGCGTAAAGTGTTTTTATCAATTATTACCCAAGACGAAGATGCAGCAATTAATACATTTTGTTTATCATCATAAAATTGAAATTCGCGAGTATATTGTATGCCTGAAATTCCGCTGGGCCAAGTTTCTAAAATAAGCTGGTCTTGCCATTTTGGAAGTTTGTTGATTTCAACATTTACAGAATTTAAAACCCAAAATTTATCAATATTATTTAATTCTTCAAAACCTATACCTAATATTTTTGCATGTTCCCAAGCTATTTCGCTGAACCACTGGAAAATAACATTTAGTTTTAATTCAAGATTTTCATCAATGTCATATGACCTTACTTGTTGTTGTCGTCTATATATTTTAGTTTTTATTTCCATTTTCTTCTTTTGCTAAACTTAAATAATTTATAAAAAACAATTTTGCTGTACCAGTCTCTTCTTCGTATTCTATAATTCTAATAAGATTTCCGTATTCGTCATATTCAAAAGAAGTGTCGCTAATATGTATTCCAGCTGAGTTAGTAACTATTGTTCTAACTAAAGCTCCGTCATTGTTATAAAAAAAATTTTTCTGAGTTCCTAAATCTTTGTCATCATAAACTATTTTGCTTCTTAACGCATATATTTCATCATAATCGAACAAGTTTTTTTCAATAATATTGTGGCTTGAATCAATTTTATACATTGACTTTAACAGTGATTGTCCATTTTTATTTTCAAAAATTAAGGCATTTCCATATATAAACTCAGCACTGTTATTAAAAACTGACATAAATATTGTATCTTGTTTTCTTAAATATTGTTGAATAGCTGTTATAACACCACTTTCATTATAATGAACTTGCTTGTTCAAAAGTCCATTTTTATCATATTCAAACAAAATACCACCTATTAAACTAGAGTCTGCCGCAAATTTTATTTCTTCAAAAGGTAAATTTTTAGAATTATATTTTACTCTTGTACTAGATGTAATCTTCTGATTTTCATCGTATTGTACCACTAACTCAGGCAAGCCTTGTTTTGAATAAAAAACTTCAGAGAGTAAAATTTTATTTGAAGAGATCACATTGTTTTTAACCATATATAGCCAAGTTTGAGACAAGTCAATTTTCATTGCCATAATTGCCTGACGCTCACGATTATATTGTTCCATTTCTTTTTCGTTAATAGGAACAGTTACTTGTGAAAACAAAAAATTATGTGTAAGTAAAAACAAAGACAAACTAAAAACTGTTTTTATAAAAGTTTGCATAAAATATATTTTTTAAAACTTATTAATATAAAAAAACTTGTTAAACAAAAAACTTGAGTTATTTTTGTTCAAAAATATAATAAATACTTAAAACAATGAAAAGAATTTTAGCAATTTTATTAGGTTTTACTATCATTTTTAACCTAAACTTACGAGCAGATGAGGGAATGTGGTTGTTGCCGCTAATAGGTAAAAACTATGACGACATGAAAAAACAAGGCTTCAGACTTACTCCGGAAGACATTTACAATGTTAATAACTCTAGCATAAAAGATGCTATTATCGGATTAGGTAAAGATGGCAGTCCGTTTTGGCATTTTTGTACTGGCGAAATTGTGTCTGACCAAGGTTTGTTTTTTACAAATCATCATTGCGGTTATGGAATGATTCAATCTCATTCAACAGTTGAACACGATTATTTGAAAGATGGTTTTTGGGCATATTCGCAAGATCAAGAATTAGCAAATCCAGGAACCACAGCTTCTATTTTAGTTCGTATCGAAGATGTAAGCGAACAAATTTTGTCAAAACTCAACGATGAAATGAGTGAAAAAGAAAGACAAGAAATAATTGATAAAGAAGGCGAAACTCTTGCGACAAAAGCTGTAGAAGGCACTCCTTACAAAGCTTATGTAACAGACATGTTTAACAATAATCAGTTTTTTCTATTTGTTTATGTAATTTATCAAGATGTGCGTTTAGTTGGTGCTCCTCCATCTTCTATTGGAAAATTTGGTGGCGACACCGACAACTGGATGTGGCCCCGCCATACAGGCGACTTCTCTATGTTTAGAGTTTATACTGGTCCTGATGGCAATCCAGCACCATATTCTGAAGAAAATATTCCTCTTAAACCTAAACATTTTTTACCTGTAAGCAACAAAGGCGTTAAAGACGGCGATTTCGCGATGATTATAGGTTTCCCAGGAACAACAAACAGATATATCACATCTTTTGGCTTGGAAGAAACTATGAATGTTACAAATAAACTTAGATTTGAAATTAGAGATGTGAAAGTTAAAGTTTTAAGAGCAGAAATGAGAGCAAGCCAAAAAACAAAAATTCAATATGCTTCAAAATATGCTTCTACATCAAACTATTGGAAATACAGCGAACAACAAAATAA
>DAONZU010000194.1:0-3220 GCA_035406965.1 Bacteroidales bacterium | reverse complement strand
ATAATAAACTTGAAATTGATGTTTCAGAATTTGCAGTAGGAGTATATTATTTACAGGTACAGTCGGGTGTTGAAAAAGAAAGTAGAAAAATTATGGTGTATTAGATTTTGTTTTTACAAAGAAAAATACACTTTATAAGTAACCATAGGAGTAAATCCAGGAAGAAGCATTTCAACATATTTATGTTTTTGCAAATCATAAGATAAGCCCATGATATTCCTTCTGTTAGTTAGGTTTTGTAAATCAATAGCCAATTCACTTGAAAAACGTTTGTAATTTTTACGATAACCAAAACGAATGTCAACTCTAAAATAATCTTTTAGTTTTAAAGAATTGATATTATCAGTATCAAATACAATTGCGCCAATTGCTTCAGATTCTTCTACTAGTATAGGTGTATAGCGAGTTCCGCCTGCCCATGAGCTTTTTAAATCGGCAAAAATTGTCCAGTTGTTCTTTAAATTAAATTCGTATCCGCTAGCCAGGTTCATAAGGTATCTTCCGTCAAAAATTGTACGCCAACGTTTGTTGTTAAATCCATTGGTGTAAGATGAATTGTAAAAAGTGGAATTAAATAATATGTAATAATTTTTACTAAAAAACTTTTCTAAGGTAAATTCTACCCCGTAATTTCTTCCAGTTCCTTTGCTAACCAAATTATCTTCTCTTTGTATATAATTGTCTCCAGCTCCACCAGCTTGTAGCATTGTCCAATATGAATCAGGATCATTTTTCACAGGGATACTATACAAGTGTTGATAATATAGTTCAATTTTTGTATGCCAATTAGGAGCGAAAGCCCAGTCGTAAAATATATCTAATTGAGCACTTCGAGAAAAGTCTAAATTTTTGTTTGAGTATTCAAATCCCTTAGCTGTAGGTGTTCTAACAAAATAGAATGAGCGAGGTTGCATTTGACTGTACAATCCTCCAGAAAGTGCAAATGTATGATTTTTTGCAGGAGTATATTTTATTCCTCCTCGTGGCTCAACACTGTATTTGTCGTTAAGAGTTTTGTACATACTAAAAACTCCTCCTGTAAGAGAAAATTTTGAAGATAAATTATGCACATATTGAGCATAAGCACGGAAAAGATTAAATTTTCCTTTTTCATCTGTTATGATTCCATCGTGATAATAGTTACCGCTTGTTTTTTCAAGATAATTAAAATCATACAAATCATATTTTACTCCACCAATAATACGTGATTTATATGAAAATCTGTGAGTTAGCTCCGAATATGCAGAATATTTATTTTCAGTAGCACTTTCGTGCCAGAATAATGTCCATTTAGCATTTGGATCTACCTTGTTCATCGTATCTACAGGCATACGAGTGTCGCTTCTGACAAATGAAACTGTACTCTTTAGTTCTGTTTTGGGCGAAAATTTTACTTTATGAGTTGCACCAAGAATATTAGCAATAGAGTTTACTTCTATTCTTTGATAAAAAGTTGAATTTTCATCGTCCACTAAAAAAGCTTCAGCCATTTCTTTATCAAAGGTAAAATTAATATTGCTTATACCCCAAATTCCTAATATTGATAGTGTATTTTTCTTATTTAGTTCAAAGTCAGTTTTTAAAGTTAAATCTTGATATTTTGGAACAAAAGGAACTTTCATACCCATTTTTCTCATTAAATCAGGAATTGAATATCTGTAAGATAATAAATAGCTAGAATTGCTTTTTTTAGAAAAATATCCTTCTGCACCTGCTTCTACGCCATTATAACCGGCTTGTAGCCAAAATTCTCGTTTTTTGTTATTTCCATTTCTAACGTTTAAGTCGAAAATTCCAGACAAAGCATTTCCGTAAGGTGCGGGCCAAGCACTTAGATGAAAGTCTGAATTTGAAAGAAGATTTGTGTTTAACAATGTTACTTGACCGCCAGTCATGCCAACACCAGTATTAAAGTGGTTGGGATTAGCTATTTCAATGCCGTCAATAATCCATTGTACGCCTATGGGTGAATTTCCACGAATGATAATGTCGTTTCGGGAATCATTAACAGGTGTAACACCAGCAAAACTGCGAACCATTCTTGCAGGATCGCCCAAAGAGCTTGCAAAACGATATGTTTCTTCAACACTAAAACTTCTTGCTCCTGCATAACTTAAACTGTTAATAGGCTTACTCTTGTCGTATTGAGCAACAACTTCTACATCGCCCAATTGAATAGATGAGGTATGCAAAGCCGCATCTATAATTACTTCACGACCCGAAGTAACAAGTACATCAAACTGTTTGGTTTCAAAACCTATGCAACTGATTTCAATCACTTGTCGTCCTGTTGGGACTTGAAACGAAAATTCATTGTTTTGATCTGTTGTTGTTCCAATTAGAGGATCACTGCCTACTACAAAAATGGAAGCGTTAAAAATTTCACTTTCAGGGTCTATAGAAGTAACGCTTCCTCTAACGGTTTGTGTAAGTTGATCTTGTGCAATGATGTTCAATGCTATAGAGCATGTAAATATAAGGGCAAAAACTTTTTTCATACTTAAAAAAACAATTTAATATTAGTGTTATGTTAATTAAAACTCAAATGTTTATTACAAAAAATATACTACACAGCACAAAATTTTTTGTACAATTTGGTGTTGTTTTTGTGTAATAATGTTTGGAGCTAAAGAAAAAATTTTTCATATTAATAAATAATTTTGCAAAAATATTGGTAGCTTATTACAATATTTCACATGTTTGATTAAGATTTTGTTACAGTTTGTTTTAATAAACCATTTCTTATGAAATAATAAACCTCTATATCAGAAGTGATAAATACCTTAACGTAAGTTTCAATTTGAAATATTTTTTAATAAATTTATTGTGTTGCCATTGCGGGCAAGCTACATCCGAACGAGCAGGATTGTGCATAAAAATCTAGAGTGAGGTTGTGGGAGGAATTTGAGAGAGCAGAGTGAGCGAAGCGAACTCAGCGAAGCCAAACCCAAGCGAGCAAAGGAAATAATTCTTAATTCTTAATTATTCAATTATTAATTGATAAGTTTCATTTCAAATTCTCCTTCACCAACTTTTTTAAAACCTATTTTGTTCAAGTATTTTATGTGTGCTTTGTTTTGGGATTGTGTTTTGACTGTAGTGCAAGATTTGATTAAAAGTTTTTCTTTAATCTGTGAATAAATATATTTTCCATTTTTAAAATCGCGATACTCAGGTCTTACATAGTCCAAATCAACATTATAAGTTTTGTCGTCTATTT
>DAONZU010000193.1:0-3222 GCA_035406965.1 Bacteroidales bacterium | reverse complement strand
CAGGAAAGTGAGATAGAATTAAAGGAAGCTCTACACACTCATTTAGCATCAACAGGAAAATTCATTACCTCTACCGACATTTGTACGCTAATGCTTTACGAGAATTTTGCAAAATGGGAAAAGTATTATGTGATTTCCGATGAATATGTATCAATTTGGAATTGCAAAACTAACAAGCTTACTGTTATTACAAGAGAGGTTTGGGATAAAATGAATAAAGACCAAAAAGAGCGACACCTAGAAAAATAAGCAGACTAAAAGCAGCCGATAACAGCATAAAACGGCAAGTGAGGATATATTTGACAAAGCATATACTAATTTTTGGTGTGGTTTGATAGTAAAGTGCTCTGAGATCCACCAGTACGCCAAGTTCAATACCACTATAGGTTATGAACTCCTAAAAATCGTACAAAATATTTAAAATATCAAAAAAATGAATAATTTTTTAGATAAAATCATAATAAATATGTATAATTTTGTTATGAGAATGGTTATAAAAATTAGTAAATATTTTAAAAAAATAAATACATCTTAAAAATGATAAAAAGTATAAAATATATTCGAAATTTGGTCGAGCTTATACGCTTTTTGTGCTATTAAGGTGCGATTATAAACAAATTATAAAACATTGACAACAACAAAAACAACAAAATTATGAATATACCAGTAGAATATCAAGACCTTTCAGGGACAATTACCAATCAAACTTACAACTTGACACGAATTGCTTTTGCAAAACATTTAGCAATTGCAGGACAAGGTTATGCTCCAAAACCACATAAATTTATACGGACACTTTCAATGTTTTTTCATTACATCTATTACATACAAAGACAATCATTTAACAGCGATAAATTTTCGGAACCTCTTATGATACTTTCTGACCCAACTGAAAAAGGACAATTTTCAAATCTAGCAGGTAAAGCAATAGCTGACTTTCTATCCAAGAAAATAGACCAAAGCTTATTTACTGTAAACTATGAAGGTGCAATGAAATCACTGAATATAAAAGTTAAAGGAGGACGACCTGACTTACTTGCATTCAAAAAGGATTCTATGTTTGCTATTGAAGCAAAAGGGTTTTCGGGTGGAGCAGGTAATATGACACAACACATGAATCAATCTCAAACAGGTAAAATTCCAGTTAATTTTTCTGTTGCTTGTGTTTCTTACAAACTATACAAAAATGTTAAATGTAAATATCACAAAATATGTAATAACAATGTGTCTTATAACAACGGACTTTTAAGAAAACTTACTCAACAATATTATGGTGGATTTTTGGGATTTTTAAACGAAACATATTTCAACTATAGAGAAATAGAAATTCAAAGCGAAAAATTTTATGAAGTTGAGTTATCGCATGAATCTTTTAAAAAATTGTTCCCTGAAAAATTTACCTTCATATCTTTGGATCCCTTGGAAATTTTTAAGTATTACCTACCTAAATTAATTCTTCCACTTAAAATAAGAGATTATGCAAAAGATGGTATTACAAGTGAAACTGAACCATTTATTTTTGAGACGAATACAGAAAATAACTTATTATATGTAGACAATGACAGAATTGGTTTAAAAATTGAATCTACTCCGAAAAGTAAATATTTAAAATTAAAAATTTAATTAAAAATAATCAAAAAATTAATTATAATTTTGCTTAGAAAAAAAATTTTTGATGTAAATTTGCAAAAAGATATTATTTGTATATTTATGGTGATGGCGACCACCTTAAGCGGAGCCAAAACAATTAATTAAAAAAATATGTACAACGAACAGTTAGAAAAATTGATTGAAATGGCTCTTATAGATGGAGATCTAACAGAAAAAGAAAAGCAAATTCTTTTCAAAAAGGCAGAGGAACTTGGGGTTGACCTTGATGAATTTGAAATGGTACTTGAAGCAAAATTGTTTGAAAAACAGCAAGGCAATAAATCAGATACGTCTACACCTGAATCTGTTAAAATTGGTGATGTAAAAAAATGCCCAAGATGTAAAGAACCTATACCTGCTTTGAGTAATGTATGTCCTGCTTGTGGTTATGTTTTAAATACAGAATCATCGGTTTCCGATAGTCAATCATTAGAAGCTTTGATTGAAAATATTGAAAATGACATTATTGAAATAAAATCGTTTCCAAAACCGACTGTAATTTCAACATTAATAAAACAACTGCCAATCATCTTAATTTTAATTGGTGTAATACTTTTTATAATAGCTACAAAATTTAGCATTATTTATTTGAAATATATACTAATGATTGTTGGCGGTGCTTGTGTTATAGGTGCTTTTTTTATTTTTAAAAATAAATATATTAAAGAAAAAAGAGAACGAGAATTGAAGGAAAATGGGATTTTTATTACAGAAAAGAATGATTCCTCTCTTGAGAAACTAAAAGCAGACTTTGAAAAAAATAGCAGAACTGCCAAAATATTCTATGGTGAAAATAAGAAAGTTTCTAATCTTATTGATGAGTTCAAGAAAGAAATTCAAGATATTGAGAAGAAACGAAAAAAATTAATGTTTCAAAATTGGATTGTGTATGGAATTATTTGTTTGATAGCCGCTAGTATATTATTTATTCCAAAGCAAAAATCTAACTATGAACTTATGATAGAAGAAATACAAGAAAAATTAGCTGAACTAAAAACTAAGGAATATATTATTGATGGAGGAAAATTTAAAACAACAGGGAATTTCGGTAGTTTGTATCAAATAACCTCTACCAAAGTAGTTGTAAATATAGATTATAAAATATATTATGACGCAAGAGGTTACTTTTTGTCGATTCAGGGGATAAAGCTAACTCTAAATCCAAACAATAAACTAAAATTAAAGAAAGAAATTACGAAAATAAAAGAAGGATGCCCTTATTCTAATGAAACCCATTGCGGTAAACTTACTTCGGCACTAATTTTGGAAGATGAAAACAATAATTCAGTTGGAATAAAGAGTCTTGAGTTGTTGAATGGCGATGATCCAGATAACAAAGCTCTTTTTTATTCAGAATCAGAAGAAGTTCTATTGTCTTTTAAAGGAGGACCTTACACAAAACAAGATATAGATAAGTTGTCAAATGTAAAAAATTTCACAATTTCTATAATAATTGCAAAAGAATATTAAAAATATGGGGTTATTCGGGAATAAATCAGAAGGCGGATTAATTGACGTAATCCGTTGTGACGAACAAGAATATCTTGTTTGGAAATGGCGACCATCTGGTGA
>DAONZU010000192.1:0-3264 GCA_035406965.1 Bacteroidales bacterium | reverse complement strand
TATGAAGAAGCAATGCCAGGTTATGAAATAATTGGAATTGAGTATAATAAATGGTATAGTACTGATGCTCTTCATTGCAGAACTCACGAAGTGCCTGATTTTGAAATGCTTAAAATTGCCCACCTACCCTATGTTGAAGAAATTGATTTCCAAGAAACTTATAACTTTAACGCTGAAGTTTATTCCTTTAATAACTCAAATTCTGTTACAGAAGTTAAATTAATTTACAGCGTAAATAATCAAGAATTTGTAGAAATAGAAATGGCAAATATTTCAGAAAACACTTATAACATTAGCTTAAATAATTTGAATCAAGGTGATACAATAAGATATTATATTCAAGCTAAAGATAGCAGACCAAAAACTGAAACACTACCTTATATAGGTCAAGCCGACCCATTTTATTTCATAATTAAAAATACAGCAAACATAATAGAAGAAACCACAGAGCAATACATTAAAGCCTTTCCTAATCCTGCAACAAATATTTTATATTTTATTAGCAATAATCTTCCTAATGACAATTATGAAGTAGAAATTTACAATCAATTCGGTCAATTAATTAAAAAATTAAATGTAGAAATTGCAGATATAAACTGGGAAATTTCTGGAATTGATATTTCCGAATTGGATTCTGGGCTTTATTCAATTATTGCAAAATCGAGAAAAACAATTTTTACTACCAAATTCATAAAAATATAAATTAAAGCTTTTTTACAGAATAATTTAAACTGATTCTAAATTACGTAAATTGTTAATAATATTTTAAAAAACATCAAAAATAGATTGTAAATATTTTAATTTTGCAATATTTATTTTAAAAAAATGAACCAAAAATCTACCATCGAACACGACGGAACAGTAATAGACATAAATGATGGTAAAATTACTGTTGAGCTAACTGTTCTCTCTGCATGTGCTACTTGCCATTCAAGGTCATTGTGTAGTTTTGATAGTTCACAAAAAACCATAGAAATTTTTGATAATAATTTCACCTACAATATTGGTGAGACAGTAAAAGTAATAATGCGTCAATCACTTGGTGGAAAAGCTCTATTCTTGGCTTATATTTTACCGTTTTTTGTTGTTTTGATTACTTTAATTATTTGCACTATCAGTGGTTTAAGCGAAGCTTTATCTGGAATTATTTCAATTCTTACATTAATTCCTTATTATATTGCACTTTATTTGTTTAAAAATAAACTTAAAAAAGAATTTAGTTTTAGTATAAAAAAAATTTAAACTTTTTACTATATGGAGATTGTTATAAACACCTTAATTACTTTGAGTTTGCTTGGAGCAATTTTAGCAGTAATTTTATATTTAGTTGCTCAAAAATTTAAAGTTGTTGAAGATCCTAGAATAGATACTATTCAAGAGCTTTTACCTGGTGCAAATTGCGGAGGTTGCGGCTATCCTGGTTGTAGAGGCTTTGCAGAGACAATTGTAAAAACTGGTAGTTTAGAAAACATGAATTGTCCTGCAGGTGGAAGCGCAAGTATGAAAAAAATTGCCGAAGCCATGGGCTTAAGTGTTGAAGAAAAAGAACCTCAAATTGCAGTTGTTAGATGCAATGGTAGTTTAGAAAATAGAAAAAAAACTAAGATATTTGATGGTCCAACAAGCTGTGCTATTGAACACTCTCTATTTAGTGGCGATACTGATTGTGCATTTGGCTGTTTAGGATTAGGAGATTGCGTAGTAGCTTGCCCTTTCGATGCTATCCATATTGACGAAAAGCGTGGTTTACCTATTGTTGACGAAGAAAAATGCGTTGCTTGCGGTTTGTGCGTAAAATCCTGTCCAAAAAATATTATTGAACTTAGAAATAAAGGTAAAAAAGATCGCAGAATTTATGTTTCTTGTATCAATAAAGATAGAGGTGCAGATGCAAAACGTGCTTGCGATGTAGCTTGTATAGGCTGTGGCAAATGTGCTAAAGAATGTAAATTCGAAGCAATTAGCATAGAAAACTTTGTAGCTTATATTGACTTTTCAAAATGCAAACTTTGTAGAAAATGTGCTTCAGTTTGTCCAACAGGTGCTATTTTGGAAATAAATTTTCCACCAAAAAAAGAAATACTTGAAGAAAGTGAAACTTTAGTGAATTAAAACAATACTAATTTAATTATAGGAGATTGAAAACGTGTTAAAAACCTTTCCACTCGGTGGCGTTCATCCAAAAGAGAACAAATTCTCAGCTGGCAAAAAAATAGAAACTATTGAGCTACCTAAGATAGTAAATATTCCAATTTCTCAACATATTGGAAGTCCTGCCGAACCTATTGTTGCAAAAGATGACTCAGTTAAAGTGGGGCAATTAATCGCAAAAAGCTCAGGTTTTGTTTCTGCAAATATCCATTCTTCTGTTTCGGGAAAAGTTTTAAAAATTGATAAAGTTCTCGACTCTAGTGGATACAAACAAAATTGTATTATCATTGAAGTTGAAAATGACGAATGGCTCGAAGATATTGACAGAAGCGAAGATTTAGTAAATAATTTAGACATCTCGGCTGAAGAAATTAAAAATAGAATTATAAAAAATGGTATTGTTGGACTTGGAGGAGCAACTTTTCCAACTCATGTAAAACTTTCTATCCCTCCCGGCAAAACTTGTAAACACCTCATCATCAATGCTGTTGAATGTGAACCTTATCTAACTGCCGACCATCGACTTATGCTAGAAAAAGCTGATGAAATTTTAGTGGGTTGTAAACTTATTCAAAAAATTGTTGATGCTGAAAAAGTTGTAATAGGAATAGAAAACAACAAGCAAGATGCCATCAAACTTTTAACAGAAAAAGCTAAAAATTATTCCGATATAGAAGTTCAGCCTTTAAAAGTAAAATATCCTCAAGGTGGTGAAAAACAATTAATTAAAGCATTAACAAAACGCGAAGTTCCTTCTGGTGGTTTACCTATAGATGTTGGTTGTGTAGTGCAAAATGTTGGAACTGTTTTTGCTATTTACGAAGCTGTACAAAAAAACAAACCTCTAATCGAAAGAGTTGTTACAGTTACTGGCAAATCTGTTTCTCAACCTAAAAATATTTTAACTAGAATAGGCACTCCCTCTGACATGTTAATTGCAGCAGTTGGAGGCTTGCCCGAAGACAGCGGAAAAGTTGTAAGTGGTGGTCCAATGATGGGAAAAGCCTTAGCTAGCGATAGTGTACCCATTACAAAAGGGACTTCTGGCATTTTAATTTTACCTCAAGAAAAGGCATCTCGTCCAGAATGTTTTAATTGCATCAGATGTGGACG
>DAONZU010000191.1:0-3275 GCA_035406965.1 Bacteroidales bacterium | reverse complement strand
AAATAATAAAAGCATAGCATACTTAAAATTTTTATTGTTAATAATTTTTCAACAATAAATTAAATTTGTAATATCCTGAATATAACATGATTATGTTTGTTAAAAAAATAAAAAAACAAGATATATGTTAAAAAATACTTAACTTTTTTTAACAAATATGGTTTTATATTAAAAAACATATATTTTTGCATAATAAGTATGTATGATTAATTTTTTGAAATTTATTAATTTGTAAAATTTTTAAATTTTACGATTAAACTTGAAAATTATTATATATTATATGGAGTATCCGAAAATCCAGAAAAGAGTAGGAAAATTAAAAATATTAATTAATGAAAAAAATTTTATTATTAAGTGTTTTCGCTTTTATGTTTAGTATGTTTGTTTCTGCTCAAGTAAATTCTAATGCAATTGGTTTAAGATTTGGAGCTGGAAGTTTTGGTGGAGCTGAAGTCTCTTATCAAAAAGGATTTGGTTCTTCAAATCGTTTGGAATTAGATTTAGGTTGGGGTGGAAATTCAAATCACAGTAGAGTATTTTTGTCTGGAATTTTTCATTGGAATTGGAACATTGTTGAGGGCTTGAATTGGTATGTCGGTCCAGGAGCTAGTATTGGTTATTATCAGATCAAAAATGGTAATGATTATCTTGGCGTTGCCGTTGGAGGTCAAATAGGTTTAGAGTATGATTTTAATACTTTAGGTGCTCCTATATTATTAAGTTTGGATAGTCGTCCTATGTTTGATTTATTAGGAGATTATGAATATCCATTTTGGTGGGGCGTTGCTTTAGCTGTAAGATATACATTTTAGTTAGGGACATTATAAAATAAAAAAGGCTGTCATAAAAACAGCCTTTTTTTATTTCTATGGAAAAATCTATTTTATTTTTGATTTTGCAAAATTATATCCAGCATGTAATGCTTTAATATTTGATTCTACAACTTCATCGCCTTTATTGCCAAATAAATCTTTTATTCCACCTTCGAGTTCTTCTATTGTGAAACCTAAAAAAGGAGCAGCAGCACCTAATACAACAACATTAGAAGCTCTGGGATTTTCTATATCTTTTGCGATTTGTTCGGCATCTAAAGCAATTTTATTTGGAAGTTTATCAATTTCAGAATAAACTTCTTTATCTTCTGGATAATTAGGAATATTTTTGTGAGGAGATGTGCTTGTTATAACATATCCGTCTTTTTTAAGAAAAGGTAAATACCTTAAAGATTCCATTGGTTCTACAGATAAAATAATATCTGCACAACCTTTTGCAATTAAATCAGAATAAATTGGTTTATCCGAAATTCTCAAATTAGATTGAACATCACCGCCGCGTTGGCTCATTCCATGAACCTCAGCTTGTTTTAGATATAAATTTTTCTTTACAGCGGTTAAACCTATGATGGCAGCAATTGTTAAAATTCCTTGTCCGCCTACGCCTGCTAAAATTATGTCTTTTTTCATGTTTGTAAATTTTTATTTGTTTTTAGCCTGTTGTTTTCTACCTCTTTTTGCTGTTTGAATACATTCACGTTGTGCAACAACAACAGACAGTCCATTATATGCTAATTCTTCTTTAATTATTGCTAAATTCTTTTCGTAATTGCTTTTTAAAGGCACTATAGTTCTTAAGTGATTTGGATCAACGCCTATACCTTTGCAAATATCAACAATTCTGTTTTTAGCTGCAGAATCCTGTCCACCTGTCATTCCTGTTGTGAAATTATCAGAAATCAACACTAAAATAGGTGAATTTTTAATTACAGCATCTAATAAGCCTGTCATTCCAGAATGAGTAAAAGTTGAGTCACCAATTACAGCAACAGCAGGAACTAATCCCGCATCAGATGCTCCAATTGCCATTGTAATAGAAGCACCCATATCAACACAAGAATTTATTGCATTAAATGGTGGCAAAGCTCCTAAAGTATAGCAGCCAATGTCAGCAAATACTCTACCTTTTTCATAATCTTCTAATGCAATGTTTAAAGCTTCATAAACATCTCTATGACCGCAACCTTGGCATAATGAAGGTGGACGCATTTTAACAACTTCAGGAATTTGTAATGTTTCACAAGCTTCAAGACCTAAAGCTTTAGCAACGATATTTGGATTTAATTCGCCATCTCGTGGTAAACTTCCGTCTAAACGCCCCATGATTTTTATTCCTTCATCAAAGAAACTTTTTAATTGTTTTTCAACAAATGGATAGCCATCTTCTAAAACTAAAATGCTTTCACACTCTTTGCGTAATTTTTGAATGTGATTTTTTGGAATAGGATATTGTGAGACTTTAACAACTGGATAAGGACATTTTCCATCAAAGTTTTCCATTAAGTAATTAAAACTAATTCCACAAGCTACTATACCAATTTTTTTATTACTACCATCAATATACTTGTTGTAAATTGAGTCGTTAGATGCTTGCTGTATAGCACTTTGCATTTCTAAAAGTTTCTTATAATTTCTACGCGCAATGCCTGGTAAAAGTACATATTGGCGAGGGTCTTCGGGGAGTTTTATTTTTCGTTGTTCTTTTTTATCTCCCAACTTAATGTCTGCACGTGAGTGAGCCAATCTAGTAGTAACTCTAAGTACTATAGGTACATTGAATTTTTCTGATAACTCGAATCCATTTTTAGCCATTTCGTAGGCTTCTTGTTGGTTACTCGGTTCTAAGATTGGAACTAATGCAAAGTCTCCATAAAATCTCGAATCTTGTTCGTTTTGTGAAGAGTGCATTGATGGGTCGTCAGCAGCAACAACAATCAAACCTCCATTAGCACCAGTTATGGAAGAATTTAAAAAAGGATCTGCTGCAACATTCATTCCAACATGCTTCATTTGCACCATTGCTCTTTTGCCAGTATAAGACATTCCAATAGCAGCTTCCATTGCTGTTTTTTCGTTAGCTGACCATCTGCAATGTATTCCTTTTTGAGCAACTTCTTTTGATTTTTGTGCGTATTCCATAATTTCTGTAGATGGAGTGCCAGGATAAGCATAAAATCCAGAAATACCACCGTCTATCGCTCCTTGAGCAATAGCTTCGTCTCCTAATAATAGTAATTTTTGCATATGTTTATATTTATTTTATTTTCAACTGTACGAAAATAAGAAATTATTTTTTAAAACAAAAATATATTAAAAGCTATTTTTAAAATATGTTTGTAAAACATGTTTTAATTGATTTTTTTGAAAGTTTTTCTTAAATTTTTATTAATTAACGTGAGTTCGATGTAAGAAACTAAAAAAAACATTAAAATATTTTGAAAA
>DAONZU010000190.1:0-3282 GCA_035406965.1 Bacteroidales bacterium | reverse complement strand
TTGTGCAGGATATTTGCTCGCTTTGTCAAAACTATTAAGAAACTGAATTATAAAAAACGCATCAAACTTTGAGAAAAATCTTTTTGTGAAATTTTTATTATTCGACGAATTATTTTTACAATCATTTATGTCTTTAATAAGTTTTTCTTTGTTGTAAAATTCAGTAATTTCCGAAGGAATAAACTCAATAAAGTTTGTAGTTTCATAAAATTGTGGAAGAGCATTGAAGAATTGTTTGATAATTTCAAAAATTTTAAAATTATAAACTTCGTATTCTTTAGTTTTGTTTATTTGTATCACAGTTGGTCCTGTACCGAAAGGTACTCTGTCCGAAAAGCGTGGAGCTGGAAAAACAATAGGTTTATTTATATTTCCAATTTTAGAAACAGCAGTAAGCTTGTGCAGAAAATAAAAATCTTCGCCAGCTTGTCGTGTTGGCATACCACCAACTTTGCAATAAGCATCGGCTCTAAAGCCAAAGCAAGCACCTATTGTATGAATGGAGTAGGGGAAGCCTGTACTTTTTATGGCTAAGCGAAAATATCTTAAATATATTTCATAAAGTTTGCAAGATTTAATTTCATCAAGCGAAAATAAATTCTCGTCAAAGTTGTGTTTGAACTGAAATGTAGTAGCTTTAATTTTTGGATTATTTTCAAAATAATTATAAATTTCAATAAAATAATCATCAGACACAATGCTATCTGCGTCAAGAGAGCAAATAATTGCTTGGGGCTTGTTTAAAAAATTAAATCGTCTAATAGCTTCATCTATTCCGAGTTTTCGGGCAAAACCAACGCCTGCAATTTTGTCAACTGTGTTTTCTATATTGTAAACTAATAAATTAAAAGTTTTGTAAAATTTGTTTTTTGCTTGCTCGTTTAGTTTTAGAAAAATCTCTTTATTTTTTTGAACAATATGCTTTGGAGTTTTTTCTCCTGAATTAACAATTACAATTACTTCAATTTCGCAAATTGGTTTTTGAGCTTTTTCTAAACTTTTTAGTGTTTCAAAAATAAACTCGTCATCATAGCATGGAATAATAACAATAATCCCTGTTTGTGGACAGGGATTATTTTCAAATATTTTTGGATAAGTTTTGTATCGACTAAAATATTTGTTAGCAAAACTCATTTTGAGATTATTGTTTTATAGCTTTTTCGTATCTTTCGTTAAGCTGATTTACTACTTCGTTTGTAATGTCCATATATGGTTCAGCATAAAGAATGCCGCCACCAGTAACGCTGCCAAGTATTAAAACATATCTGCCATTATTAAATTCTTTAATGAAATTAGAAACTGAATCAAGCAATTCGGCATTCAAATCAGCTTGTTTTATCATAAGTTTTTCTGTTAAATCTTGCTCTAATTGCTGTATATTTGCTTGTTCTTGTAGCAATTCGTTTTGTTGGGATTCCATGCTTTGTTGAGACAAGAAAGAACCTAAACGCATTTTTTCAGCAAAATCGTTGTATTTCTTCTCAAAAGCTCTCATCCTTGATTCTAAATTAGCCTTAGCTTTAGCTTGCTCGGTTAGCAAATCTTCGTTTAGCTTTATAGAATATTTATATTGCAAAAGCAAAGTGTCTAAATTTACGAAAGCAACGTTGCCACTTACTGTAGAGTCATTTGAAAAACTTACAGCATTGTTAACCGCTTGTGGCTCAATAGCTTTGTTTTTGTCAAATACTGCAAGAAGTAAGGCAGCAATACTAATTAATAAAGCAACACTGCTAATTGTTAAAATAATTTTATTGTTTTTTGAATTTTCCATAATGAATTTTTAATTGTATTAATTATGCAAATTTAATTTTTTTTTGTGAATTGTTTTAATATTAAGGTAAAATAATTTTAATTATTAAATTTGCAAAAATTATTTGTAGTGGCAAAAAAGAAGTTTCCTATTATTGAAAATCTTTTAATTACTAGCGTTGCTGCTGAGGGTGTGTCGCTTGGCAGACATAATGACTATGTAATTTTTGTATCAGGCGTTATTCCTGGCGATATTGTTGATGTTCAGTTAACTCGTATGCGTAAGGCTTATGCTGAATCTAAGTTATTGCAAATCCGCGAGTTTTCAAAAGACAGGATAGAACCATTTTGTAAACATTTTGGTACATGTGGTGGTTGCAAATGGCAAATGTTGCCTTACGAAAAACAGTTGGAATACAAAGAAAAACAAGTTTATGACCAACTTACTCGTTTGGGTAAGCTCGAAAATTTGAATTTAAAACCAATTATTCCTGCAAAAAACGATAAATATTACAGAAACAAACTTGAATACACTTTTGCTCAAAGGCGTTGGATTGATTCTAATGAGCCTTTTGTGGAAAATACAGGACGAAATTTAGAAGGCTTGGGCTTTCATGTGAGAGGAATGTTTGACAGAATTGTGGATATTGATGAATGTTTTTTGCAGGTAGAGCCTTCTAATGAAATTAGAAATAAGTTGCGAGAGTTCACAAAACGCGATGGTTACGACTACTACAATAGCCGAACACATGAAGGAATGATGCGTAATCTTATGATTAGAACTAGTTCACTTGGAGAAACAATGGTAGTAGTGATTTTTAATCGTGATGAGAAGCAACTTATTGAAGCGGTTATGAAATTTTTAGATGAGGAATTTCCAAATTTAACTTCTTTGCAATATGCTGTAAATACAAAGTTTAATGATTCAATTTACGACCAAGATTTGATTTGTTATAAAGGCAGAAGCTATATTTTAGAAGATTTGGACGGCTTAAAATTTAGAATAGGACCAAAATCTTTTTTTCAAACTAATACAGAACAAGCTTTGGTATTATATAGAAAAACTGTTGAGTTTGCTGATATTAAAGCCGATGAATTGATTTATGATTTATATACTGGAACAGGTACTATCGCTAATTTTATTGCGAAAAAATGTAAAAAAGTTGTTGGTATTGATTCTGTGCCAGAAGCTATTGAAGATGCTAAGAAAAATTCTGAATTAAACGATATTGACAATGCTGTATTCTATGCAGGCGATATGAAAGATTTATTAAATTCTGAATTTATTGAAAAAAATGGCAAGCCTGACACTATAATTTTAGACCCACCACGAGCAGGAGTGCATGAAAATGTAATAAATATTATGCGTGAAATTTCTGCTAAAAAAATAGTTTACGTTAGTTGCAATCCCGCTAGTCAAGCAAGAGATATTTCAATGCTTAGCGATATGTATAATGTTGTGGAAGTCCAAGCACTAGATATGTTCCCACATACTCATCATGTTGAAAATATTGTTTTGATGGAAAAGAA
>DAONZU010000189.1:0-3304 GCA_035406965.1 Bacteroidales bacterium | reverse complement strand
AATAAATAGAAAGATTGTGCCAGTATGAAATTTAGCAATAAATTGAAAGTGAAGTACTTTAAAATCCGCACTACGCATAGCCCACACCGTTATGTGCGATGTTTAATCGTTTCCCCAAATGGATAAAGCACTATTAATTAAGAATATATGTAGATTGTTAAAGGATGGCAAAAGGCAAGATTGTATTGACTTTGCTAATAAGAAATATCCGTTTATTGAGAATTTACCACAAAAAAGACAGTATTCGAAATATCAAATGTGTAAGGTCTTTCTTAATGATGGATTTATTGACAGGTACTCTGGAGACAAATTAATATTTCCCGGACTTATTAAAATATTGACAATTGAGTTTCCTGATATTTTTAAATACCATAGAAATTGGAAAATGTCTGAAACTCACATGATTTATTGGGAGTTATTTCCAACTATTGACCATTTGATTCCAATTGCAAGAGGCGGACAGGATAGCGAGGACAACTGGATAACGACTTCAATGATTCGTAATTCAGCAAAGTCAAATTGGACAATTGAAGAAATTGGTTGGAAACTGCATGATAAGGGACAGCTAAATAATTGGGATGGATTAATAAATTATTTCATAGACCTAACAAACATAAACCAAGATTATGCAAAAGACAATTATGTAAAGGATTGGAAAACTGGATTATTAAAAGCTATGGATGAATTAAATAAATTAGGTAAGAATAAATAAAACTCAACACACTGCAAACCCAACTATGACATTTTTTAATTGGGATAAAGTTGCTAATGATTGGCTAAAATGGCTGAATAAAAAAAATACGAACGCATAACATTATTAAAAACAAAAACATGAAAAAACAATTACTAAAATTACTGTTACTTGGATTTATAACAATCCCAATATTTGCATTTGCACAGGAGAAAACAAAAAGTGAATCTGGCTCAATAATTTTTGTAAATCAAGTAAATTCACTCGATGAGCTATTAGCGAAATTCAAAGGCAAAATGTTGATTTCTGGGCATCATGGTGCGTATCGTGTATTGAGGAGCTAAAACACAACGAACAGCTTGACAGCTTTATGAAAGAAAATGGCGTAGTTAGATTATATATTGCATTGGAAAAACGTGAAAAAGATGAGGCTTCACAACAAAAAAGTATAGAAAAATGGCGAGAAAATGTTTTTAAGTACAATTTGTCGGGATACAATTACTATGTTCAATTAAGAAGTGACTTTTCTACAGGTATCGTTGAAAAAATAATGAGTGGGAAATTGTCACTACCTCGCTTTGCTATAGTTGATAAAAATGGTGTTATTGTCGATAGAAATGCAACTAAACCATCGAAACCAGAGAAATTAATTAACCAACTACAGAGATACATAAAGAGAGATTAACGGATACTAACAACTGAGCTTGCTTCAAGCAGCGACCATTGTGGCAAATTAAGGTTGAAAGTAGATTAACCATCCAAAATCGAGTTATATGAAAGCGAAACCCTACATAAAAGAGTAAAGCAGCTGTTTTCCGGAAGAAAACCGAGTAATACCAATCGAGTCCACTATGAAGACCTTCTTTTTACACAAAGTAGTAAAAATGCATAATTATTCTTAGTACATGACAAAAATTTTAAAGAAGTCGAAAGACCGAAGTCGGAAGTTGGAAGTCGGAATTGTCCGTAGGACAAAAACATGAGCTAATCCAAAAACATGAATCTTTAAAAATCAACCATATCATAAAGACGCAGTCTTTCCTAAATTTTTCTTAACTCCTTCATGGTTATTTAGTTAACGTCCACGCACCCCGTACCTCGAACCTCGCAACCCGCACCATCAATTATTTTTTGTCATGTACTAAGACAAATATTAGTAAATCCTTGCATTTAAGCAAGATAAAAAGCATGTATTTTACTAAAAATCAAAAGAATAAGACTTTTTTAGTAAACCCTAATTTAAATGAGTGCTCAGATTCTTATATAAAAAGACATAGGTCTTCTTGCTTTTTAAAACTTCTACTTTCAATAACCCTTCATCAGGCTGGCTAATCTCTATATCTTCCTTTTTCAATTTTTTTAAATATGTATCTTCTGCGACATAAACATGTTTTTCTGTTATGATACAGCCATAGCGATATCTAAAAAAATACCAAATTGAATATGCTATGAAAAACGACCCAAAATAAAAGTTGTAGCTATAACTATCAGCCTCTGTTTGAGCTACATGTTTGTAAATACCAGTAAATATCCACAAAATACCTGCAGCCGCAAAACAAACGGAAGCAAGTGTAACCATACCTCTATTTTTAATTTTAACCGATGCTTTACTCAATGTTTTACGCAAAATAATTAGATCGATTAAAAGCACAATTATCGTCATTATGAAAAACAGTTCGAAACTAATTTCCAAGTTGACAATAAAATACAACAATGTGCAAACAATTGCATTAACTAATGCTAATATCAAAATTAGTGAGCCTTTCATAAGTTTGTTATTTTTGAGATTATTAGGAATTTATTCTATAGAGTTAAGTTTTGACGTGTTCGTTTTATAAGTTTGCAATAATTATTACAGGAAGAACAATAGCTGCATTATGTACAGCGTGAATTAGAGCAGTAGAAAGCATTGCATGTTCTCTTTTACGATAAAATATGTAGTAGCTTATTGCTAGCATTATGCCGCCTACTACTTTATGTATAAAAGAAACTATTCCTAAAAAAGGTCCAGTTGTCCAAACAGCTTGATGTGCTAAACCAAACAACAGTGAGCTAATAGTAATATACATTATAGGTACTCCTGTTTGTCTAATTACTTTTAAAAATTGGAATATTAAGTGCTGAAATATTGAAGTTTCAATTATTGGAGCTAAAATCAAAGCGCTAATTGTAGCAATAATTGCATTTTTTGTAGGAAAATCAGAATTCAAATTTTGAAAATAATTTTCTAACTGGAGATTTAGCAAGATGTTTGCTAAGAGTATAAATCCTATGAAAATAAAACTTATTGTTACTTTTAGAATTACAATTAGCAAAACAATTTTCTTATACGAAATCTGTTCAATTTTGGTTCGTAAAAGAACTAATTTTCGACCTGTTTTCATCTAAGTTATTAATGCGAATTTAAAGGGCGATTCAATAAGCAAATGTAATTTTTATTTGCAAATTTATAATTAATATCTACGTTTTTATTGTTTAAAACTTTTTTGTTTTCTGTCTATTTCGCTGCTATATCTGATTTTTGTTCAAAAAACAGAGTCAGTTTATACATATTTTTACATTTCTGAAAAACAGGAACTTTTCGTCTTATTATAATTTTTTTCTTGTATAAAA
>DAONZU010000188.1:0-3315 GCA_035406965.1 Bacteroidales bacterium | reverse complement strand
CTTAAATCAGTATTTACAATATCTGCACAAAGATTAACTCCTTTTAAAAACATAATATCGTCAGCGAGTTTTATTTTTTTAAAATCATGAGATATTGTTTTATTCTCAATCATTTTTTCAATAAAAGAAGCTAATCCTATGTTTTTGTTTTCTGCAGAATTATTATCTGAAAGTTCGAGATGGCAATGCGAATTAATAAATCCAGGACTTATTATACCATTATAAAAACTCATAAAAGGTCTTTCTGTCAAAGCCTGATTTTCATCGCTAATAAATTGTATTGTATTATTTTCATCAACACTTACAAATGCGTTTTTTATCAAGTTTTGTCCATCAAAAATATAATTAGCAGCAAAATGACGCATTGTCTTAATGAATATTTCCTTTTTCTAGATTAAATTTATTTACTGTTCTTTCACAAATGGAGTGCAGAGTATCCATATTATTATGAACATAATACAAAATTGTATTTTCAAATTCTTGTCTTGTGTAGCCATATTTATCAAAAACACTTTGGTAAACCAAAGAGTCAACAAAAGCATTGTTTTTAGTTTTCATAATTTGCGAAGTAACAATAGCATCTGCTAAATGCACATCGTATAAAATTAATTCAAAAGTATCTTTAGGGACTTTGTTTTCGCCTTGTTGAAATCTTTTGTCTGTTTTTTTATAAGCACAAGACCAAAGCATTAAAGCACAGACACTTATATATACAAATCGTTTTATATTCATCTAACTTTTTCTCTAATTTTTTTATAAAGTTCTGATGCAAACACAAATTCATTTAATTCTTTGCAATCAGAATAAAAAATATCTTGTCTATTTCCTTGCCAAATATTTCTACCTTCAAAAATAAAATTGATATTATCTCCTATTTCCATCACAGAGTTCATATCGTGAGTATTTATAATAGTTGTAATACCATATTCTGTTGTTATTTCTTTTATTAATTGGTCTATCAAAATAGCAGTTTGAGGGTCTAATCCGCTATTTGGTTCGTCGCAAAATAAATATTTTGGATTTAAAGCAATAGCTCTAGCAATTGCAACACGTTTTTGCATTCCACCACTTAACTCGGCAGGATACAACTTATTAGCATCTTTAATATTTACTCTATCCAAACAAAAGTTAACTCTTTTTAGTTTTTCGGCTTTTGTCATTTTAGAAAACAAATCCAATGGGAACATTACATTTTCTTCGACATTTGAAGATGTAAACAAGGCTCCGCCTTGAAAAACCATTCCAATTTCTTTTCTAATTTCTCTTTTAAAACTCAATTTCGCATGAATAAATTCTCTATTATCAAAAAATATTTCACCATTTTCGGGAGTGTGTAATCCAATTATAGATTTTAGCAGAACCGTTTTTCCTGAGCCACTTTTACCAATTATCATATTGATTTTAGATGCTTCAAAGCTAGCACTAAGGTCTTTTAGCACATGGTGTTCACCAAAATATTTATCAATATTTCTTACTTCAATCATGTTAAAAGAAGTCTAGTTAGTATTAAATTAAACACTAAAACAAAAATGATACTGTAAACAACTGCTTTTGTACTTGATTTTCCGACTTCTAAGGCACCGCCATAGGTATAATATCCAAAAAATGCAGAAATTGAAGTTATAATAAAAGAGAAAACACACATTTTAATAATTGAGTAAGTAACATAAAACGGGACAAAAGCAAAATGCAATCCATGAATATAATCATAAACTGTTACCACATCAGTAGTTAAAGCTATTAAAAATCCGCCAACTATTCCTAAAATCGTACTCAACAAACTAAGTAATGGAAAAGTTAATAGTGCTGCAATAATTTTTGGTAATATTAAATAGCTAGCAGAATTAACACCCATAATTTCCAAAGCGTCTATTTGCTCGGTAATTCTCATTGTTCCTATTTCTGAAGCTATATTAGAGCCTACTTTTCCCGCTAAAATCAAACAAACTACAGTGCTTGAAAATTCTAAAATAAAAGTATCTCTAGCAGTTAGTCCTATTAAATATCGCGGAATTATAGGTGAAACAAAATTAATAGCAACTTGTAAAGTTAGAACTGCACCCATAAATACCGACACAATGCTAACTATTCCAATTGAGTCTATTCCAATTTGTTCAATTTCTTCTACTATGCGTTTAAAAAATATTTTAAAATTTACGGATTTTTTAAAAACGCTAATAATAAAGACGACATATTTTCCTAAAGCAGTTAACACAATAAGTTTTAATAAATATTTTACAAATTTAATTAAGTATCTTGGATTTTTAAAATAATAATCGTATTTTGTGAATTATTTTAAATTTAAATTTCAGGTATATGAATTCTAATTCTAATTATTGTGTGATTATGGCTGGTGGTGTTGGCAGCAGGTTTTGGCCCATTAGCAGAAGTACAATGCCTAAACAATTTTTGGACATTACAGGCACAGGTAGAACCTTAATTCAACAAACTTTTGACAGATTTTCGCAAATTTTACCAACTAAAAATATTTACATTGTTACTAATGATGAATATACTGAGATAGTTCACGAACAACTTCCTCTTGTTCCTAAAGAAAATATTTTGGGTGAACCTATGCGCAGGAACACTGCTCCTTGCATTATGTATGCAAATTTTAAAATAGCTTTAAAAGACCAGCTTGCAACCATAGTTGTTAGTCCTGCCGACCATCTAATCATTAACGAAGAGGAATTTTTGCAAAATATCAAAGACGGTTTAAATTATGCTGCTTTTCAAAATGTTATGTTAACTTTAGGAATTACTCCCGACCGTCCAGCAACTGGATATGGCTATATTCAATTAGACGAAAACAATGATGACAAAATAGTTAAAGCAAAAACTTTTACCGAAAAACCTCATTTGGAATTAGCTAAGTTTTTTGTTCAAAGTGGCGACTTTTTATGGAACTCAGGAATTTTTATCTGGAAAACATCGGTTATTGATAAAGCTCTAAAAGAATTTTTACCAGAACATTATAATTTATTTAATGAACATATTGCCAGTTTTAACACACCTGAAGAGAAAAAAGTTATAAATAGAATTTATTCAGATGCTAAAAGCATTTCTATTGACTTTGGCATAATGGAAAAAGCAAGAAATGTTTTTGTTATGAAAACAAATTTTGGCTGGTCTGATTTAGGTACTTGGGACTCGCTTTATAAACTACACGATAAAGATGATAACGAAAATGCCATTGTTGGCGACCAAGTATTTGTAAATCAAAGTTTTTCTAATTATATCAATATAGACAATAAAAGAGTAGCTATTTTAAACGATTTGGAAGATTATATTGTTATTGATACAGACCAAGCTTTG
>DAONZU010000187.1:0-3371 GCA_035406965.1 Bacteroidales bacterium | reverse complement strand
GTAGAACGAATTGGTAAAGTGTAATTAACATAAGCTTCTTGACTTAAAGAGTTTACTATTCCCTGAGCCAATATATCACATTCTCTGTTCAACAACATTTCCAACCCTTTTTGAACATCGTTTTCAATATTTATTACTAAGTCTAAACCCTTAGATTTTGCAAAACTTTCTAACATTTCTAACTGAAAACCCATGGGCTGACCTTGATAAATAAAATAATCAATAGGATTTGTTGCTAAAACAACTTTTAATTTTTTCGATTCTATTATTTCTTCATAATCGCGTTTGCTTTCTTCAACACCAAAACCAAATTTAAAGTAATGTAAAATAGCAAACAGCCCTAAAATTAGAAGAATTACAGATAATATAATCGTAAAAATTCTAAAACTTTTTATATGACTTCCTGGTTTAGAGCTCACGTAAAATTTATTTTTTTACAATGTAACAAAAATTATTCTTATATAGATTAATTTAAGCGAAAATTTTTTCAACAATTTTTGCTTTAATCATAAAATTCCCACGAGATTCCAAAATTAAAAGCAAATGGATTATCTGGCATTTTATGCGACACAAAATAATTTTTTGACATCATAAGAGAGTTGAAATTACTAAGTCTCACAAAACCTCTAAGTCGCTTAATAAGCACACTAATATTAAAAGCCATATTAGGATAATTTCCATATTTGCTATCTGTTTGTAAATAAAAAACACTTAAAGCAGGATTATAAGCATATAAATAAGTTTTTGAAAAATATTTTACATCAAATCCTAATTGCAAAATCATAGCTTTTTTAAACATTGGCGACTGAAAATAAATCGAAGAATAAGCAACAAAATCTGGAAGTAAAATTCGACTTTTATCTTGAATATACTGGTAACTCAACTTTGAAAGCCAATGAAACTTACCAAAATCAAAACGTTTTGCAAGCCAAGCATCTGCAATAAAATTTAATTTAGCAACTTGAACTGGCATAGATTCTTGGTTAAAAACAATATAGTTTTGCAACAAATTAGTGTTTATACCTGTAGAAAGTTTTATGTTTTCAAATTCCAAATTTGTATTTGCACTAAACACTTGTGATTTAAGATAATCATAATCCCAAGTATAATGATTTGAAGAATAATAATATATAAAAATATCAGGATTTCTTGAACTATAATCTAATATGGATTGCCAACTTATTGATTCTCCGATATCTAGAACATATTCGCCATATACTCCAAAATCTTCAATATCTGTACCTATAAAACAATAATCTGCTTCAAAATTCAAATACGATTTCTCGGTTTCTAAAATTAAATTTCCAATTGCATAATTAGAAAAATACAAATATGATTCAAGAGTATCAATGTCATAATTGTATAAATATGATTTTACGCCAGCTAAGACTTTAAATTCCTCAATTTTTCCTTTTGGAGCAATATTAAAATTTAAAAGTAAATTGTTATCCAAAACTTTATATGCCGATGAATCAAAAGTGTTTTCTAAGTTGAAATATGTATTTGGATAATAAGCAGATGGTTTATCTTGATATATTCTAAAATATCTATCAGCTTTTAAGTCATGAATAATTGAAAATTTGCTATTAAAACTTTTGTTCAAGCTAGTATCTTTTCCTTGAACAATTGTATCAACATCATATTTTCCGAAGCCAAACTCCTGATTATATTGAAATCCAAGTTGAGAAACTGTATTTTGTGCCTGAAAAAGATTTGTTGCATAAGTTCCTGCTGCATAGCTAGAGTTTAAATATTTATCAATATCACTTAATCCTCCATTTTCTAAGTTATTTATTTTATTAAAAATAAAGTTAAAATGAGACTGATATTTCCGTTTAGTATAAGCAGTTGCGAGACTTATTGCATTAATTTTTGTCTTAGAATATTGATAATATCCATCAGAATTTATAATATCATAATTAAATACGAAATTAAATGTTGGCGAAATATTTTGTGTATGTAAAAACCTAACATATTCCTGCCCTTTTCCACCACCAGCAAATTTAAAAAGTGTTAGAGGTTTTTGTGTATCAAAATAAACAATATCATCGTGTTGTCTAATGTATGGAATGTAATTATTTAAAAACCAATAGTCGTGAGTTTGCTTTTCTGAAAATAAAGATGGATAAAATGCAGTTCCAAGATTTGGCAGTCCTAAGGGGTGTATGCTATATTTTTGCTGTGGTAAATAGAGAAAAAAAGAATCTATAAGAGTGTCTTTATCGTAAGTATCATCAACATAAGGCAAGTTGTAGAGCTTATATGATGTAAAATGCCTTTCAATATTTTCGTGCTGAGAGAATAAAGAATAAGCAAACTGTACAAACAATATTAAAACAATAATTTTTTTCACGCTTCAAAGATAGAATAAAAGTTTTTAGTTTTTAGTTTTTAATTATGAGTTTTTAGTTTTTAGTTAAACTTTTGTCTTTGGAGAGCGTAATTCAAAATCAACTAGTTTTAAAATACCATTTAATTAAAAACAATATCCCAATCCCAACCCAATATTTATACAAGAACCATTGCTAGAAATTGTGTAAAAATTTTGTCCACCACCAACTTCGTTAATTAAAATGCTATTATTCTCCCAAACTTTATTTATTCCAGAATAATAATTTGCAAAAACATCTATTTCAGATTTAGATTTAATTAAATAGGATATTCCAATTCCATTAACAAAACCATAAGACAAGTTGCTTGTGAAATTATAATCTGAAATACTTCCTGTTATATTGCTTGTTGAAGTTCCAATAATTCTGTTATAAGTGTATGAATAGCAAAATGCTAATGACAAACCATTCTCTATATAAATTTTAAAATTTGAAAAATTAAATAAATTTGTTTTAAGTTTTAGTCCGACAGGCACTGCTTTATAAGAAAAGATAGGAATTGAAGAATCAACTTTCCCAGAAGATTTTTGACTTATTCCAACATTCATTTTTAATGATAAGGTTTCATTTAATAAATATTCCACCTTAATTCCAGATTCAAAGCTATTAAAATCATTATTTTTTTGAAAAATTTGTGAAGATTCTTCTAAAAAATTTACCCTTTGATTAAGTGCCTTATAATATACCCCTATTTTCCAATTTTGAGCATAGCCAATTAATCCACAGAAAGTAATTATAAAAAACAAAATTAATTTTTTCATAAAATACTCTTTAATCATTATTATAACTACGCATTTTTACAAATAATGTTTCATTTTGCAGTTTTAAGTTTTAAAGTTCAACTAAAAACTCTTGCAACTTTTAACTGAATTAATTATTACAATTCCTTAATTATTTCTATTTTTACACAAAATTAAAGATTTGACATTATGAAATCAGCTTTTTTCTCAAAAAATTTACCTCATTTTATTGCAGTAGCAG
>DAONZU010000186.1:0-3455 GCA_035406965.1 Bacteroidales bacterium | reverse complement strand
GGCAAAAGTTTTTTCAATTTTTCTAAATCCCAAAGGCAAAACAACATTGCATATAAAAATGGCAAACCTATGCTTCTGTATCTTACTATAGCACCAGAATTGGGAGTGTAAGCACCAACTAAAAGAAATAAATACAGCACAAAGCCTAAAGAAAACAAAACAAAAAGCATTCTATTCCCATCAGGTTTTTTGAAAAATATTATAGTGACAATAAGAACTAAACTAAAAAACAAAACCTCTAAAAACGATAATAATATAACTGGAGAATTTATTTCATTTGGGAAAGGTCTAAAAAAGCTATTTAGCAATCCTTCGGGAATTATTTTTAAAAAACTTTTTACGGTTGGTTCTAAGCGAGTTAACTTAAAAGTACTTGTTTGCCCCTCTTCTAATTCAGTATAATTGATAAAATCGTTTTGCTTTCCAGCAATAATCGTCATTATATCATGACCTATGATTTTATCGCTTAAAACAATAGCCATAAAACCAAGCAAACTCATGGAGACAAGAATTAACACACGCCAACTTGTTTTAAATCTTTTTGCAATAAAAAAGAAAACAACCATTGGTAAAAATACTGGTAAGACATGTATTTTCGAAATTCCGACCAAAAATAAAAAGAACAAAAACAAAATAAAATCAAGTATCTTAAATTTAAAATAAATTTTTACCATATAATAAAAAGCAAAGCCCAAAGCAAACATTACCAAGCCTTCTTTTAACAGTCCCGAAGTCCAAAACAAACAAGACGGAATTAAAAAACAAGCTACTAAATTCAAATATTTATTCAAGCCTGTTAGTTTGTCAATAGCTTTAAACAAAGCAAATGCTCCAAGAAATGACATAAATGCCATTGTTATAATATGAATAAAAATATTTCCACGTGATACTAAACACAATAAAGCATTAAACCTCATTATTGTTCGCGAATCGTTAAACAATCCATAAGAATTTTGCCTAGTCCAATGGTCGGTTTGGTCATAATATTTTTCAAGATTTTCTCTATCGCCTTGAATGCCTGTTAAAAGTCTAAAGTAATCAGCATAAGATTCTTCTGTTGCCGAATGTAAAGCACAACCAGCTCTAAAATATTTATGAACATCTGAAGTTTTTTTGTCTTCATAATAATATGTGTATATGAGATATAAAGACAAGCCTCCAATAAATTTCAAACTAAACAAAATAGCCAAAATATAAGTCTTAAATCCAGATTTGCGAAAAAACTTCAACTTAAAAATAAGTACAATAAAAAGTAGAAAGCAT
This sequence comes from Bacteroidales bacterium, assembly GCA_035406965.1. Taxonomy (GTDB): domain Bacteria; phylum Bacteroidota; class Bacteroidia; order Bacteroidales; family ML635J-15; genus Bact-19. The sequence goes on along the minus strand of DAONZU010000186.1, from coordinate 2,192 downwards.
AATATGGCAAAAACATATGTCATTATGAAAGTATAAAGTTTTGTTTATTTTTTTCTATATTATATTTTGGGTTTTCAGGATTCAAATTTTCTCGAAAAATTACTTTTTCATATTTCTTCAAATATTCTGTTGCCATAACTTTTGCATTAAAACAATCTCTAGCATATTCTGAAATATGATTAGAATTATAATCAGCATAATTTTTTATTGCTTGGGATAAATCTTCTTTTTTAGAGCTTAAAAAGCCAAATTCTGGTTTTACTAATTCTGGCAACGAACCATAAGGAGTTCCAAAAACAGGACAACCAAAAAACATACTTTCAATTATTGCTAAACCAAAAGGCTCGTCCCACAAAACAGGAAAAATAAGCCCTTTAGATTGAGAAATTAATTTTAATTTTTCAAGATCGCCTATCATTCCATAAAACTTCACTTTTCTTGAAGTTGTAAACCTAAAGCCCATTTTAAAATTAATTCTTTTTCCACCTAAAACTGCTAAATTCTCATTTGCAGACTTAACAACACTAATAGCTCCTTTTAGATTTTTAACTTTCCAAGCTGCATTTGCTAAAAAGTGAAAATGCTTTTTCCCTACACTGATTTTATCAAGTTTATAGTCGTCCCAATCCAAACCATTATATACAAATGAATTTGAATTATGTCTTTCTGCATGATTTTTAGAAACAAATACAGTATTTTTATCAAAGACATCTCCTGCTTTACTATTTCCATGAATAGTAGTTATGTTTGGTTTTAAAATTTCCTCTTTTACTTGGAAATTAAAGTGTACAACGTCAGTATCTTCAGGAATTTGAGAATTTAAAGTTTTATTTTCATCTATAAAAATAATTTTTGCAAAATCACAATAAGAACCTGGCAAAACTAAGTAAGTTACTTCATGTCCCATTTTTGTAAGTTCTTTCCCTAAATACCAAATTACCCTTTCTGTACCACCATACAAAACAGCAGGAATTTTAGATTTATGAACTATTGTGATTTTCATTTTTATTACATCAGTTTTGAAGCTCTAAATTTTCAAGTTTTTCTCCTTCACGTTTTAAAATATCATTTACGGAATTAAAGTTTAATTCTAAATTTTGAATATTTTTATCCTTAGGATAGAAAAATATAATTGTAGTTTTTCCTGGAATTATATCAAGCCAATTATCACTAAAACGTCCTTTATGCTTGGTTGAAATTTGTAGAGCTTTAATAAAATAATTTGAGTTTATTGAAATTTTCCAAAAATCTCCTTGTTTTTCAGCTTTATACTCAAAATTTCCTTGACTTAAAGCTAAAGATTCAAAATCATCAACAAAAGTTCTGCTACATAACAATTCCTCATCAATTGCATCAGTTAAAACAAGCTCAAAAAATCCATTTTCTTCATCAAATTCGTCTATAGAAAAGTTTTCAAAATTAAGTTTTGCAACACTATTATTATTTATTTTAACAAACAGGCTATCACTGCAAAGCAATTCGCCATCAAAACTTTTATAATTTAGAATTGCCATAGCGTTAACCTCGTCTGGGAAATGGTTAATTGCAACAAATTTAATTTTGTCATCTTTTTCAAAAACAGCCAGGCTAAGATTTTCGAAACTTCTTTTTGCATAATAATACAGAGCTTTAGTTTGCTTGTAATAGTCAACTGCCGACCATGAAATTGATGACCAACAATCATTAAATTGCCAAAATAAAGTTCCCATACAATAAGGCATTGCCGACAAGTGAGCATCAAAAGCCATTTGCATCCCTTCTGCTTGCAAGAATTGACTCATATAAACATAATCTTCAAATTTTTCTGGAATTATAAAATATCTATCCATATAATCGCGGATAGCCTTAAAGCCAAAATGATGTTTTTGATGAGATTTTAAAGATTCGGAATAAAGATAAAGAGAATCTTTGTGCATAAAATTTTCTAAAGATTCAATATTTGGGAAAGCTTGGAAACCGTATTCGCTCATAAATCTACCTGTTTTTTCGAAGAACATTTCAAAATCAAGCATTCCCCACCAAACTCCCCAATAGTGCGAATCGCCGTGTGTCAATGATTCTGGTCTTCCCCAACCATAAAATGGCGAACTTGGAATATATTTTCGTGTTTTATCAACTTGTGCCAAAGCATTAGGAATAATTCTATGAAATAATTTATCATAATCATTCCAAATTTTCAAAGAATCTTCATA
>DAONZU010000185.1:0-3741 GCA_035406965.1 Bacteroidales bacterium | reverse complement strand
TTTTTTCTTGTTTTCTGTGCAAAAAATAACAATTTTTATTAAAGCTATCTTGGGGAAGTTCAGAATTGAGTTAAAAGTTTATAAAGTTTTCAAGCTCATTAAGTTGTATTGGATTAAATCATAATTCTAATCTACATTTTAATATCAAGTGTCGAGTAATTCCAATATCGGGTGTTGAGCGTAGTCGAAACACCGAAATTCTTTCGACTTTTAACTTTTAACTGAGTTTTGTTCAGGTTTAGCAAATTTACTACCATCATACGCCCACTTAACATAAGTAGAACCCCAAGCAAATCCAGCACCGAAAGTAGCAATGATAATATTGTCGCCAGGTCTTAGTTCGTGTTCATATTCCCACAAGCACAATGGAATAGTTGCAGAGGTAGTATTACCATATTTTGTAATAGTAAGCATGGTTTTTTCTCTAGTAATACCCATTCTTTTAGCTGTTGCGTCAATTATTCTCATATTTGCTTGGTGTGGAACTAAATATTTTAATGTTTCAGGAGTAATATTATATCTTTCCATCATTCTAACTGAAACATCAGCCATATTAGAAACCGCTGCTTTAAATACAGGTTGTCCTTCTTGATAAATAAAATGTTGACGTCTTAAAATAGTTTCAAAAGTTGCAGGTCTTAGTGAGCCACCAGCTACTTGATGTAAATGCTGACGACCAGAACCATCAACGTGCATGATAGAATCAATTAAGCCATTGCCGTCAGTACAAGGTTCTAAAAGAACAGCACCAGCACCATCACCAAAAATAGGAGATGTGTTTCTATCCTTATAGTCAACTATTGAAGACATTTTGTCTGCTCCAACAACAATTACTTTTTTATGTGAGCCACTTTCAACAAATTTAGCTGCTGTAACTAGTGTAAACAAGAAGCTCGAACAACCAGCATTTATATCATAGCCAAAAGCATTTTTTATTCCAACTTTATCGCAAATAATATTTGCTGTTGCAGGAAATTGCATGTCGGGTGTAACCACACCACAAAGAAGCATGTCAATTTCGTCGGGGTGTGTTCCTGTTTTTTCTAAAAGTTGAAGTATCGCTTCTGTTGCCATATCAGAAGTTGCTTTACCTTCTTCTAAAAGTATATGTCTTTCTTTTATGCCTATGCGTTCCATTATCCACTGGTCAGTGGTATCAACCATTTTTGCTAACTCGTCATTAGTTAACACATAAGGTGGAACATACGCACCTACGCCTGTGATTGCTGCTCTAATTTTTGTCATAGTTAAACGTTTTAATTGTTTTTTCGCAAAGTTTAGATTTAATGATTTTTCCAGTAAGTAAAATCATGTTTTTTATAGCTATATCGCTACTTTTTCCATGTCCTACAATAATGGTTTTCTTTGTCCCAAGAATTGGTGTGCCACCAAAATTTTCGTAATTAAAACCTTCGAAAAACGGATCTTTAATATTTCTATCAGCTAAAATATCGTAAAACGATTCCGCAAGTTTTAAAACTATATTTCCTGTAAAGCCATTGCAAACTATTACGTTAACTCTAGAGTTCTTGTATAAATCGCCGCCTTCAACATTACCAACAAAATTTATAGAACTTTCGTTTTTAAGTAATTGATATGCTTCTTTAACAACACTATTGCCTTTGTTTTCTTCTTCACCAATATTTAGCAGTGCAACTTTAGGATTGTCAATATGCATAATATGCTTGGCAAACAAACTGCCAAGTTGTGCAAATTGAACTAATTGTTCAGGTTTAGAGTCGGAGTTTATGCCAACATCTAAAATTAAATTATCTTGTCCTTCATCATTTGGATAATGTGAAGAAATGCATGGTCTTAAAACTCCATCAATTAAACCTATAACTTTTGTTGCCCCAACAAGCATAGCACCTGTACTTCCAGCAGAAGCAAAGCCATCGATTAAATCATTTTGTAAATAATAAAATCCTTTGGTAATGCTAGAGTCGGTTTTGGCAATAAATGCTTTAACTGGGTCTTCGCTCATCTCAATGGTTTGAGAACAGTCAACTATTTGGTAGTCAGCCACATTCTCGCCATGTTCAATTAGCTTTTCAGAAATAATATTCTTAGGACCAAAAAGAACTAATTTGTCTTGGTCGTCTAATTCTTTTTTTGCTAGGATTGCTCCTTTTAATGTTTGAATGGGAGCAAAGTCCCCGCCCATTATGTCAATACCAATCTTCACTAAAATTAGCTTATAACTTCTTTACTGATTGCAAGTCTGCCTCTGTAGTATCCACATTCTGGACATACATGATGATATTCTACTGTAGCACCGCAATTTGAACATTTAGCAAGTGTTGGTAAACTTGCTTTATAATGAGTACGACGTTTGTTTTTTCTTTGTTTTGATGTTTTACGCTTTGGATGTGCCATCTCTTTAAAATTTTAATTATTTAACATTGAATTTTTTATATCACTAAGTTGACTTAACCATGGGTCAACATTTTCCTCGTCTTTTCCTTCAACAAGGCTATATTTCTCTAAAATTTTTAGCATTTCAGGATTGCAAGTTGGCTTGCCATTTTCATCATTAGGGTGATAATGCACTAAAGGCAAACCAAAATGTGCAAACTCATAAATAAATTGAGCAACATTTATTGAATTTTCGTCTCGCTTTAATAAAACAAAGTCTTCATCAATGTCAAAATCTGTTTTATCACCGTATTCAACAAAAATTGTGTCTTTAAAATTAATATTTTCTTTGTATTCTTCTAAGCAACGGTCGCAAGTAAGAGTTACACTACCTTCTACACTTATTTCTAATTCTAAAGAATCAGGTTTTTTTGTTAAAGTTAGGTGCGCACTAAGACTTGCTTCTTTGATTTGACTATTTTCAAAGTTTGTAAAAAAATCATCTGAAATTGTGAAATCAAAGTCATAAGCCTTATTATCAAGCCCATTGAGTTGTACTATATATTCTTTTAAAGACACCACTTTTTCCTTAAAAAAAATTTCGTGCAAAGTTATGAAAACTATTTCAAAATAACAATGAAAAAAATGATTATTACGACAAAGTAAGTACAAATACTAATTGAACTATGTTTTTTTTGAGTATTAGGTACAATTGCGGATAGCTATTAAAAATAAATTTAATAACCCTCATTCAGGCTCTATTCTGTTAAATTTCACCTGAGTTTGACAGCAAAACTCCAAAACATATATTTTTCACACTTAACTGCCTGATAATCAAGGACTATATTTTTTGTTTTTTATAACATGGTGGACAACTTTTAAAATTATATTGTTATATTTGAACAAATGAACATCTATTTGTTAAAAAGTATATTTGATTATAATCAAATTTCTTTTTTAATTTGTGCCACATATGTTTGAAAGTCACATAAAACAAAAAAACTTATAATTTCACAAGTTTTTTTTTAAGTGGCAGATAAGTTGCGGACAACTTTCGCAGACTTATAAAGCTAATGTGCACATTATCAATCAATTACAATTTCATTCTGTCAAACTCAGGAAAATAACAATGAAAAAAATGATTATTACGACAAAGTAAGTACAAATACTAATTGAACTATGTTTTTTTTGAGTATTAGGTACAATTGCGGATAGCTATTAAAAATAAATTTAATAACCCTCATTCAGGCTCTATTCTGTTAAATTTCAGAACAGCCTGATTGAGGAAAATTATGAAAAACAAATAATCAAACATTGCTGATTACAGCAAAATATTTTTAATAAATTATAGTAACTGTACCTGTATAAGGTTTACTACCATCATAC
>DAONZU010000184.1:2585-3829 GCA_035406965.1 Bacteroidales bacterium | reverse complement strand
AAAAACTATTACTTTAAATTAAGCATATAGTTTTGTCAGAATTTCCCCCTTTGGTTAATAATAAGTTAATTGTTGTAAATTTAATTAAGAGGATAATTTGCTGTTGCCTGCTAAGAGGTAGCATAAGGATTGAGAGTGTATTATTAACCTCAGGGTGGAAATATTTCAAAGAAATTCTGACAATTAAGTTTGTATTAATTATTAATCATTAAACTAATACAAAATTACAAAATATATTTATATAAAGGAAATTTTTTACTAATAAAATTGAAAAAAAATGTAATTTCGAAATTATAATTCAATTTAGTGGCTAATTATCAGTTGGTTAGATAAAATTCTATAATAGTTTTTTACAAGAATTAAAAAAATAGCTATTATTTTAATTTATATTCTATTTGGGTATTAGGGTCAGTGCTGGGTTTGAAAAAATCAATAGGATTATCAATATAATCTTCGGGTTTTCTAAATTTATCTTGATTTTCTTTAGCCCATTCTTCTTTTGCTTTCCATTCTTCCATTAATTCGTCCCAATTATCAGGCACTCCTTTTTCGTAATTTACAATTTCGCCTTTTGGATTTTTGGTGTAAACTTTCCATTCGCCCTCTTTTGCGCCATTAACAAACATTCCTTCTTCATCAATAGTTCCACCATTTGAATAAAACTTCCAATACCCTTCACGACTGCCGTTTTTATATGTGCCTTCTTCTATTTTACCTCCAGATTGAAAATATTTTGTGTATTGACCATCAAGTTTGCCAGCTTTATAATTACAATTTAAAGCTAATTTTTCGGTATTTTCATAAAATATTAAAACATTACCTTCCGCTACTCCATGATTGTAATTTATAACAGCAGATTTTTTGCCGTCTTCAAAAAACATGTTCCAAGTAAGATGTTTATTATTATTACTATCAAAATAACCTTTAGCTGCATAATTTCCATTATCCCAAAATAACTCGGCTTTAGAACCACCTTTCTCATCATAATTTAAAACTGATTTAATTTTTCCATTTTGATAATAATAGGTAAAAACACCTGTAGGAAGATTATCAACAAAAAATCCTCTGTATCTTACTTGACCATTTGAATATTTTTTTTCCCATTTTCCTTGCTTGTTATTATTAATATCTACAAAATTAATTAAAGTGTCGTTTTTTTTAGTGTTCTGTGCAAAGGAAATAGAACCAAAAAATAAAACTATCAGACCTATAATAAATATCTTGTTCATCATAAATTGTTTTTT
>DAONZU010000184.1:0-2485 GCA_035406965.1 Bacteroidales bacterium | reverse complement strand
AAAAAATAAATATTATATAAAATACATTAAAGATGAAAACCACTGCATTTACAAATTATCACATTGCAAAAGGAGCCAAAATGGTTGAATTTGCAGGGCATAATATGCCAATTGAATTTACAGGAATAAATGATGAGCACATTACTTGTCGTGAAAAACTTGGAGTTTTTGACGTGTCTCATATGGGAGAGTTTTGGGTGAAAGGACCAAAAGCTATAGATTTTTTACAAAAAGTTACATCTAACAATATTTTAGATTTAACAGATGGCAAAATTCAATATTCTTGCTTTCCTAATGATAAAGGCGGAATAGTTGACGACTTTTTAGTTTATCGTTTTAATGCAGAATCTTATTTATTAGTTGTAAATGCTGCTAATATCGATAAAGATTGGGCTTGGTGTACAGCAATAGCCAGTAAAATGGGAATGAAAATTGGCGAAGATCTAATAAATGCTTCAGACGAATATTGCCAGTTAGCAGTTCAAGGACCTTATGCTATAAAAGCTATGCAAAAACTTACAAGTGTAAATATTACAGATATGGAATATTATACTTTTAAAGAAATTCCTTTTGCAGGAATTGATAGTGTGATTTTTTCTATAACAGGATATACAGGAGCTGGAGGTTGCGAAATTTATGCCAAAAATAAAGATGCAGAAAAACTTTATAATGCTGTTTTTGAAGCAGGTGAAGAATTCGGAATTAAATCTATAGGTCTTGGTGCTAGAGATACTTTGCGTTTAGAAATGGGATTTTGCCTTTATGGAAATGATATAAACGAAACTACTTCACCAATAGAAGCAGGATTAGGTTGGATTACAAAATTTGTTGACGGCAAAGACTTTGTAAATAGAGAATATCACGAAAAACTTAAAGCCGAAGGTGCAAGCAAAATGTTAAAACCTTTCGAAATGATTGACAGAGGTATTCCACGCCAACATTATTTAGTATATGACGCAGAAGGAAATGAAATAGGTGAAGTTACATCAGGAACTATGTCGCCAAGCATGAAAGTTGGAATAGGAATGGCTTATCTAAACAAAGGGTTTTGGAAAGTTGATACTGAAATTTTTATCGGAGTTAGAGATAAAAGATTGAAAGCAAAAGTGGTAAAAGCTCCTATTTTTAAAAATCAAATTCCAGTAGTAAAATAAAATTTTGAGACAAGCACATAGCTTGTCTCTTTTTATAGTAAAATGAAAATCATCTGTATAGGACATAATTACAAAGATCATATCGAGGAAATGAATGCTGTATTACCAGAAAAACCAGTATTCTTTCTTAAACCAGATTCAAGTATTTTGCAAACAGGAAAAGATTTTTATTTGCCCGATTTTTCAAACGATATTCAATACGAATTAGAAGTAATCGTAAAAGTTCATAGATTAGGAAAACATATTGATAAAAAATTTGCTCATCGTTATTATAGTCATATAGGTGTCGGAATTGATGTTACAGCCCGCGATTTACAAAGAGAATGTAAAGAAAAAGGATTGCCTTGGGAAATTGCAAAATCTTTTGATGGCTCAGCAATGCTATCTGAATGGATTCCAATTGAAGAAATTGAAGATTTGAACAATATAAATTTTAAACTCATGCTTAATGATGAGGTAGTTCAATTTGGAAATACTAAAAATATGGTTTTTAATATTGATGAGATAATAGAATATGTTTCAAAATTTTTAACTCTGAAAATTGGAGATATAATCTTTACTGGAACACCAAAAGGAGTTGGAAAACTTGAAATTGGAGATGAATTGAAAGCCTTTATAGAAGAAAGAGAATTATTAAATATAAAAATTAAATAAAAAATATTAAAAATGGATTTATTAAAAAAAATTAAAGAAAACGCACGTAAACACGAAATGCGAATTGTTCTACCAGAAGGAACAGAAATAAGAACTTTAAAAGCTGCTAATCAAATCATTGAAGAAAAATTAGCAAAAATAATTTTATTAGGTTCTCCTGAAATTATAAATAAAACTGCTTCAGAGAACAATTTGACAAATATTAAAAATGCAATAATTATTGACCCTAAAAATCATGCTAAAAAAGATGCTTATACTGATTTGTTAGTAGAGCTTCGTAAGTCAAAAGGTTTAAGCAGAGAAGAAGCAGCAAAATTAGTTGAAAATCCATTATACTTAGCTACTTTAATGATAAAAGCAGGTGATGCTGATGGTGAAGTTGCAGGTGCTGATAATGCTACAGGAGATGTGCTTCGTCCAGCTTTTCAAGTTGTGAAAACCTTACCAGGAATTTCGGTTGTTTCGGGAGCTTTTATAATGGTGTTAAATGATAAGAAATTTGGCGAAGATGGTTTAATGGTATTTGCTGACTGTGCAGTGCAACCAGACCCAACAGCACAAGAATTAGCAGAAATTGCTGTAGCAACTGGTCAGACAGCAAGATCAATAGCTGGTTTTGAGCCAAAAATTGCAATGTTAAGTTTTTCAACTTTAGGTTCGGGTAAACACGAAATGGT
>DAONZU010000183.1:0-3875 GCA_035406965.1 Bacteroidales bacterium | reverse complement strand
AATAAAAAGGCTGTTTAATTTGTAAGTTGTTTACAGAAGGTACATTATTTATATTCTTTTATCTTTGATAACATTTTAACTTTGTTTCGTAAATATACTGGTAGCTATTAAAATAAACTAAATGAACAACCTGTATTTTTCCATACCAATTATTGTTTTTTGTGTAATAGGATACTATTTCTCATGGAGATATTATTCAAAAAATAATTTTACAATTGCAGTTCTTTTACTTATGATTTGTGGACTGGCACTTCGATTTTATACTTCTTGTGATTTTTTCCTACACTCATGGGATGAACGCTATCATGCTCTTGTTGCAAAAAATCTTATTAATCATCCTTTAATACCTACACTTTATGATAATCCAATTTTGCCTTATGACTACAAAAATTGGTCAGGAAATCATATTTGGGTTCATAAACAACCATTACCACTTTGGGCAATGTCAGCAAGTATGTGGCTGTTTGGAGTAAATGAAATAGCATTGCGACTCCCTTCAATTATTCTAACTACAGTTGGAATTTGGCTCTCGTTTTTTATTGGTAATTATTTCTGCAATAAAAAAGTTGGTTATTTAACAGCTTTCCTTTTTTCCATAAATGGTTTGATAATAGAATTAACAGCAGGAAGAGTTGCAACCGACCACATAGACATTTTCTTTTTGTTCTTCATCGAGTTAGCTGTTGTATTTAGTATTCTTTTTGTACAAAGAAAAAAAATGGTTTTCAATTTTCTTGCGGGAGTTAGTATGGGTTCTGCAATTTTATCAAAATGGTTACCAGCATTAATTATTTTACCTATTTGGTTGTTAATTGTACTTGACTCAGAAAAATTTAAACCAAAAGAGGTCATTTTAAATTTCATCATTTTAATTACTACCTGCTGTTTTGTATTTCTACCTTGGCAATTTTACATCTTCAGTGCATTCCCTCTTGAAGCAAGCTGGGAAGCAAGTTTCAATATAAAACATATTACCGAAGTTCTTGAAGAAAGAACAGGTCCATTTTATTATTTTTTTGACAAAATCAGAATAAATTACGGAGAGCTGATTTATTTACCATTAATTTGGTATATATGGAAATATGTGAAAAACATAAAAGATAAGAAACGATTGGCAATAATTATATGGGTTTTAGTTCCTCTTTTCTTTTTTTCAATACCAAAAACAAAAATGCAGGCATACATTCTTTTTATTTCTCCCGCTTTATTCTTGATGACTGCTGAGTTTTTCTTTATGTTAAATGATTATAAAAATAACCACAAGTTAAAATGGGTTTTCAATTTGATTCTAGTATTGTTAATTGCTTTACCTATTCGCTATATGATTGAAAGAGTAAAACCATTTGAGCAAAGCAATAGAAATCCTGCTTGGGTAGTTGACTTGCGAAAACTCAACGATAAAAATATTTCTAAAGGAGTATTGTTAAATTATGACAAGCCAATTGAAGCAATGTTTTATACAGATTTCACTGCCTATACATATATTCCAGACAGAGATACAATTGCCAATATGATAAACGATGGATATACTGTAATAATTAATGACGATGGAAAAATTCCCAACGACATTAAATCTATTGAAGGTATTATGATTCAAAAATTTAACAATCATTAACATAAAACTCAAAATCACCTTAATAAATATTTTATGATTTTTGTTTTATCTTTAAGAATATTTTAACTTTGTTTCGTAAAAATATGTTAGTAGCATTTTAAAAACAATATTGGATAAATTTCAAAATAAATATCGAAATGGGTCAGCACGTGCTCATTGGTGGGATTATGGATGGAATGGTGCATATTTTATAACCATTTGCACAAGAAATCGAGGACATTATTTTGGTGAAATTTATGATGGAAAAATGGAATTATCCCATTTGGGTATAATTGCCAATGTTTTGTGGCACGAAATTCCAAATCATTCTGTATCCGTTGAATTGGGTGATTTTGTGATAATGCCAAATCATATTCATGGAATATTGATTATTGATAAACCGAATGTGGTTGTAGAAACAGGGCATATTGTAGGTTCAGAGCATGCCCTGAACCTACGTGCCCAATCCCCACAACCACATGGAACGCAATCCCTACAACCCGGTGACACACGATTTCAAAACATAGGCAAAAATACCATTTCATCAATTATTGGGTCGTACAAATCGGCGGTTACCAAACATGCCAATAGATTAAAATTAAAAAATGGATGGCAAAACCTATTTCACGACCGCATTATTCGCAACGATGAAGAATATCAACGTATTTCCAATTATATTATTAACAATCCTATCAACTGGGAAAAAGATAAATTAAATTTATTATGAAAGCAGATTTACATTTTTATTATAAATTTTTAGGTTGTTGTTGTTGCAAAGAATTACTAAGTATGGCATAACAACAAAGTTTTGTTAAAACATTGCTTTATTAGGCAATAAATCAAACTATTGCTTCTTTAAGCAATAGTTAACTATATCGCTTTTTGAGAAGTATTTTATATTTAAATTTTAAGACAGAAAATTAACAGAATATGTTTTAATAGGGACATTACTAAGTTTTGGAATTGCAATAGCTGTAGGAATAATAGTAATAAAGATAATTGAAATAGTTTAAAAATATTTGAAAACAAACAGTTTAGCAACTTAGTAAACGAATTAGGGATGAAAAAAATATATAAACAATTAAATAAATCATGCAAGCTTGTTATCATCTATTCGTGATTGTAAAATTTTACAAATTTTTATTTGTTTTTTATTTACGAATTTTCTAATTTTGTTTTATAAATCACACATTAAAAAACTTAAATTAAATATAAATGGAATCCAGAAACCATTTGAAAAAACGGGGCGATGCTGAAAAACCTTATGAGTAGGACTAACTAAAAATTAAGTAAAATGAAAAAATTATTAGCAATTAGCTTTTTTCTTATCACGTTGGGACTTACTAATGCGTATTCTCAAACAGTAAATGACATTCCTTTGAAAGACATTGATGTTGAGTATGTTCAAATTGTTGGAACATCAAAATTTATGAGCACTAAAGTTGTTGTTTATATTGATTTTGGACAAAGCACAAAATTGTTTTCAGGTGGTAAAGAAACTGTACTAAAAGATGAAAACGGAAAAGTAATGGACTTTAACTCTATTATTGACGCTTTAAACTTTATGGCTAAGAATGGATATGAATTTGTAGATGCTTATGCAATTGTTCTAAACAATCAATACACATATTATTATATTTTGAGAAAGAAAAAAGAGTAAAACTCAAAACAAACACTCAAACTTTTGGCTGATGTGATATTTGCCATATTCTAAAAACGTGATAATAAGCAATTTAGAAAATTTATTTGCCTAAGTTCAATTAGTAAATGCAACTTTTAAAAAATTAGAGATGGTATTGACAAGTAATAATTTTTTTCAAAGAAAGGATAGGATTTCCTGTCTTCAGCGTTGCAGCACCCTAAAAAAATTATTAACTAACTCTATCAATTCTTGTTGTTGCTCATCCATTTTCAGAAGCATAGATTTTGTATGTTTACTTTGTGGTAGTGTGTATTGTATTTGATACATATTGTGTGTAAGTTCTGCTGCTTGTTTAAGCGATAGTGAACTATTATTTACGTATAAAGCCCTTTCTAGCTCTTTGTACACACAGTATGCTGCAAATGCGATGCAAATATGGGCTTCAATACGATGTCGTTTATAATGAAAAATAGGGCGTATTCGCAAATCGGTTTTTGACATTCGAAAAGCTTTTTCAATTTGCCAAAGTTCCTTGTAGTTATCAAAAATAGTTTGATTATCAAGTTTTGTATTGGTCAAATAGCCTTTTAACCCTAACTCCGCCCTTTTAGGTAGTCTATATTTATTTTTTCAAATAAT
>DAONZU010000182.1:0-3935 GCA_035406965.1 Bacteroidales bacterium | reverse complement strand
TTTAATCATTCTATTTCTTCAAAATCAACGTATTCACCAATATCTTCACTATTTTCTTTGTAGTTATTATTTTCTGGAATATAGTCCACATAAGTTTTCCCATGTTTTTTCTTTTCTTGCTTAGGTTGTTCTTGAAATTGGGAATTAAATTTTCTTTGCATTCTTTTTACAAAAAGTTTTAAAAAAAATGGAATAACAAATCTAAATATTACAACAAAAACGAAGTATATTAAAAGTACAATAAATATAAAATGTAAAAACTTTTCCATATTAAAGAATACACATTGAACTTAAAACTGTTGCAAAACCTAGTAAATATCCGCAATAAATCTGAGCTGGATTATGTTTATTTAAAAATAATCTTAATGAGCCTATTATTCCAGTAAACAATATTGTTATAACTAAAAATTGTAAAACATTTAAATTTAATATTAATGAAAAATAAGTTAAAAAACCTAATAAAGCCCCAAATCCTGTTGTGTAAAGTGAAATTTTCCAAAAACTTGTTATTATTCCTGCAATAATCATGCTTATAATTCCTGATAAAATTATATTTAAGAAAATTGCTGGCATTGCTACTCTTTGCATAAAATACCATGCAAAAAAATACATGATTAGAATTACTAAAATTGGCAAAAGTCTATCGTTTTTCTTTTCACCTTGTGTTGATGAAATTAATCTAAAAAAATATAAAACAGGAACAAATAAGGCTGGTAAAATCAATGTTGTAATTGCAAATATTAAGAAAATAGAAAACTTTAAATTGGTGTTCATAAAACCAAGATAATGTTCTGAATTTAAAAATATAATTACAGTATAAGTTATTATTGTTAGAGGGTGGAATAAGTAACAACTAATTTTTGCTAATATTTCTAAGTATTTATTTAGTTTCATTAGAGTTCTTTTCTCAACCTGGCAACTGGAATTTCTAATTGTTCGCGATATTTAGCTACAGTTCGTCTTGCAATTTGATAACCTCTTTCTCTTAATTCGTCTGCAAGTTTGTCATCAGTTAAAGGTTTTGATTTATCTTCTGCATCAATAAGTTCTTTAAGTATTTGTTTTATTTCTCTGGTTGATACTTCTTCGCCTGAATCGGTTTGCATTGCTTCGCTGAAAAAATATTTTAATGAATAGTTGCCGTAAGGTGTAGAAACATATTTTGAATTAGCAACTCTTGAAATAGTTGAAATATCTAAACCTGTAATTTCTGCAATATCTTTTAAAATCATGGGTTTTAAGTCAGTATCATCTCCGCTAAGGAAAAAATCTTTTTGAAACTCAGCAATAGCATTCATTGTAAATAAAAGGGTGTTTTGTCTTTGAGTAACAGCGTCAATAAACCATTTTGCAGAATCAAGTTTTTGCTTAATAAATAAAAAAGCGTTTTTATCTTCAGTAGAATTTTTGTTAGCATATTGTTCTAACATTTCGGCAAAACTTTGATTTATTCTTAGTTCAGGAGCATTTCTTTGGTTTAAAGTTATTTTAATCTCGTTTCCATTAACTTCGAGTAAAAAATCCGGAATTATCGCCATTAGCGAACGAGTTTGAGGTTCGCCAAACGATGAACCTGGCTTAGGATTTAGTTTTAATATTATATCTATTGCTTCTTTAAGTTCGCTTTCGTCCCAATTACATTTAAGAAGAATTTTTGAATAGTGTTTTTTAGTAAATTCATCAAAACATTCATCAATTATTTTAATTGCATTTAGGTTTGCTTGGCTTTGATTTTCTTTTCTTTTTAATTGTAATAGCAAACATTCTTGAAGATTTTGTGCTCCAACTCCAGCAGGGTCGAGGTCTTGCACAACAGACAAAACTTTATATAATTCTTCTTCGGTAGCTACAATATTTTGAGAAAACGCAATATCGTCAACAATACTTTCAATATCTCGTCTCAAATATCCATCGTCATCAATATTTCCAATAATAAAAACTGCTAAAAGTTTTTCTCTTTCATTAACATCTTTTAAAACAAGCTGTTCGGTAAGATGTTCTTGAAAAGATTTAGCAGCAGAATATGGAATATCTTTTTGGTCATCGTCAGGAGAAGTGTTATTTGCATGTAATCTATAGTTTGGAATTTCGTCGTCATCTCCTATATAATCTTCGAAAGAAAATTCATCATCATTTTTATTATCGTCTAAATTATCTTCGTTTGAGTAAATGTCTTCTTCTTCTTGATGTCCTTCGTCAAGAGCAGGATTTTCTTCAAGTTCCTTTTTTATTCTTTGCTCTAATTGCAAAGTAGGTAGCTCCAGCAATTTTATCATTTGAATTTGCTGAGGCGATAACTTTTGAAGTAATTTCTGCTGTAAACTTTGTTTTAACATAATTAAAAAAGCTTATTGCCAAATATACAATAATTTTTTTAATAATAATTAAAATTCAGCATTTTTTGGAGTACGTGGGAAAGGAATAACGTCTCTAATATTTCCCATTCCTGTAACAAATAGCATCAAACGTTCAAAACCTAAGCCAAATCCGCTATGAGGAACTGTTCCAAATTTCCGTGTTTCTAAATACCACCACATTTCTTTTTCTGGGATATTCATTTCATGCATTCTGCCAATAAGTTTGTCGTAGTTTTCTTCTCTTTGCGAACCACCAATAATTTCACCTATTTGTGGGAACAGAACGTCCATAGCTCTTACTGTTTTGTTATCCTCGTTTAGCTTCATATAAAAAGCTTTAATTTCTTTTGGATAATCTGTAAGAATAACAGGCTTTTTAAAATGTTTTTCAACTAAATATCTTTCGTGTTCGCTTTGTAAATCAATTCCCCATTTATCAACCGAATATTGGAATTGTCCTTTTTGGTTTGCTTTTGAATTTTTCAAAATATCAATAGCCTCGGTATAAGTTATTCTTACAAACTTATTGTTAATGACAAATTCTAATTTTTCAATTAAGTTCATTTCGTCACGTTCGTTTTGAGGCTTTTGTTTTTGTTCTTCTTCGCGGCGTTTTTTCAAAAATTCTAAATCTTCACGACAATTGTCTAAAGCATATTTTACAAGATATTGCAACATTTCTTCTGCTAAATCCATATCGTCGTTTATATCATAAAAAGCCATTTCTGGTTCTATCATCCAAAATTCTGCTAAATGTCGAGCTGTATTTGAGTTTTCTGCTCTAAAAGTTGGACCAAAAGTATAAACTTCTGATAATGCCAAAGCTGCAAGCTCTGCTTCTAATTGTCCTGAAACTGTTAGGTTAGTTGCTTTACCAAAAAAATCTTGTGTAAAATCAACTTTGCCTTCTTGTGTTTTTGGAAGATTGTTCAAATCTAAAGTTGTAACCTGAAACATTTCTCCTGCACCTTCTGCATCAGAGGCTGTGATAATTGGGCTGTGAATATTGCAAAATCCTTTATCGTTAAAAAATTTATGAATAGCAAAAGTCATAGCATGTCGAATGCGGAAAATTGCTGAAAATGTATTTGTACGAAAACGTAAATGAGCAATTTCTCTTAAAAACTCTAAGCTATGACGTTTTGGTTGAAGAGGATATTCATCAGGATCTGCTTCGCCCAAAACAGTTAATTCTTTACAAATTACTTCTAAAGCTTGTCCACTACCTGCCGACTCAACAGTCTTTCCTACAACAGAAACTGAAGCACCTGTATGTATTCTGTCTAAAACTTTTTCAATTTCAGGAGTAATGTCAACAACAACTTGCAAATTATTAATTGTTGAACCATCATTTAAGGCTAAAAAACAAACATTTTTACTTGCTCTTTTTGTTCTAACCCAAGCCTGAACTAAAACTTCTTTCCCAAAATCATTGCTTTGTAGTAAAGCAGCTATCTTAATTCTTTTCATTTCTTAGAATATTTATAAAATGCAAAAATATAAAAATATTGTATATCTTTTTCCTTATAAATTAAAAAACCAAATAATTATTGTGTGTTTTTTGTTTTATTAGTTCTA
>DAONZU010000181.1:0-3958 GCA_035406965.1 Bacteroidales bacterium | reverse complement strand
CTTTATGAACTTTAGAAACTTTAAAAACTTTTAACTGCTCGTTTTACGTTTATCTAATTCCTGCATTTCTGAGTGCTTTGTGATATTTTCGAGCATTGGCTTCGTGTTGTGCATTTGTAACCGCAAACACATGATAACCCGAAAAATCGTCTTTTGCACAGAAAAACTTATAATTATGTTTTTCGTAATTCAGAACTGCATCAATAGAAGAAATTGATGGGATATTTATTGGTCCTGGTGGTAGTCCGGAGTATTTGTAGGTATTATAAGGCGACTCAACTTCCAAATGTCTATTTAATACTCTTTTCAAAGTAAAATCGCCCACAGCATAAACAACAGTTGGGTCGGCTTGTAAAAGCATTCCAAGATTTAACCTATTAATATATACACCTGCAACACGAGCTTTTTCGTCATTTTGTTGAGTTTCAGCTTCTACAATAGATGCCAAAGTAGAAACTTGAGATTGAGTCATGCCGATATTTTCTGCTTTTTGCAATCTTTCTTCTGTCCAAAAAGCTTTAAATTCCTTTGCCATTCTTTCTACAAACTGCTCTGCCGAAGTATTCCAATAAAACTCATAAGAATTAGGAATAAACATAGCCATAAAAGTTCGCTCATCGAAACCATATTTTTGAGCTGTTTCTGGAGATTTTAATAGTTGAGCAATTTCCGTAGAGTCGGCTTCAATATATGTAGCTACTTTTCCTGCCAAAATATCAAGACTACGAACAGATATAAAACTTACTTTCACAGGAGTTTGCTTTCCACTTCTTAGCAAATTTACCAAATCATTATTAGACATTCCATTACGAATTTCGTAACGCCCAGCAAAAACTTTTGAAGGATAATTTTTCTTTTCTGCCACAAGTTTAAAAGATTCCATATCTTCTAAATATTCAGTATCTTCAAGTATTTGCAAAACATCTTCATAATTTGAATTTGTGGGGATATAGAGATAAGCAGTTTTTTCTTCTAATTTAACATTTGGAGCAAAAGCATAATCATAGAATTTTTTAGCAAAAACTCCAGCAATTGCTGCAATAATTAAAAAAACTACTAATATTATTATAATTATTCTCTTTCTGTTCTTTTTCTTCGTTTTGCCCATAGTTTTAAAATTATTTGAAAAGCACAAAAATATTAATTTTATTCATAAATTAAGTATTTATCTCTTATTCTTTTAAAACTTTCTAAACCATCGTGCCAAGATTCTCTAATTTCTTTTTCGCTTACTCCGCTTTCAACTTGTTTTCTAAACTCTCCATTTCCTGAAAGGAGTTCTATAGAGTTTGATTTTTTAAAAAATTCACTTTTTTCGGGAAATAGCTCATATGTTTTAAGTATTAAATCTAAATTCAACTGATTTTCTTTAATTTCAAAAATAGAATTTGACTCAGACAAATCAAAACCAAAGCATTTTTTTCCATTTAGAACAGGATTTGAAGCTCCTTCGTTTGGCATTGGAGTAAATTCAAAATTTGCTTGCTCAACATTCTCTAACAAAGGATGTCCAATAATTTGAAACTGTTTATCAGTTCCTCTCCCAAGGCTTAAATTTGTGGCTTCAAAAAAACACAAACTTGGATATAGTTCAATAGATCTATCATTTGGCAGGTTTGGAGATGGTTTTACTGGCAAAGAATATTTTGAATTGTGAGTGTAATTTTTGCAAGGAATAATTGTTAAATCACATTTTACGCCATTGTCTAACCAATTTTCTCCATTTATCATTTGTCCGTACTCTCCTATTGTCATTCCATAAACCACAGGCACAGGGTGCATTCCAATAAAAGAGCGACAATTTGCAGTATCTAAAATCCAACCATCAACATAATGAGCATTTGGGTTTGGTCTATCTAATACAATTACTGGAATATTTGCTTCGGCACAAGCTTCCATAACATAATGCAGAGTTGAAATATAAGTATAAAATCTTACTCCAACATCTTGCAAGTCGAAAACAAGAATATCAAAATCTTGCATTTGTTCTGGTAAAGGTTTTTTATTTTTTCCATACAGCGAGATTATTGGCAAACCTGTTTTTTCGTCTATAGTATTATCAACTTTAGCACCAGCATCGGCAGTACCTCTAAAACCATGTTCTGGGCAAAAAACTTTTACTACATCAACACCCGAACTCAATAAAGTATCTGCCAAATGAACATTATTAATAATTCCAGTTTGATTTGAAACAATAGCAACTTTTTTATCTGACAACAAAGGCAAATATTCTTGAGTTTGATAAATTCCAGGTAATATTTTAGGATTATCTTCTTGCATTTCTGTAACGATAGTTTTTACCACTTCTTCATTTCTAAGTCTATTAGTACAGCAAACAAAAATCACGAAAATCAAACTTAATATAAAATATGTCTTTTTCATATCACTAAATTTTACACAAAAATAATTCAAAAATTTGAATGATAAAAATACTTAATATTGTGTTAAATTTTAAAAACTTATTGTTTTTATAAGTATTTTTGGGACTAAGAATAAAACAATATATTTTTATGAAGTCTTATTTTTATACATTTATCTTTTTTTCAACAATATTAATTACATTTTTTTCGTGTAACAACCAAAAAGCTAATAAAGTGGATTTTTCATTAACCTACCCCGAAACTAAAGTTACCGATGTTAAAGACAATTATTTTGGCACTGAAGTTGCTGATCCTTATCGCTGGTTAGAAGATGATAATTCTGAAGAAACAGCTGAATGGGTAAAAGCTCAAAACGAAGTGAGTTTTAAGTATTTAGAATCTATCCCATATAGAGAAAAAATTAGAGATAGATTAGTTAAAATTTGGGATTATCCTAAAGCTTCTGCACCTACAGAAAAAGATGGACTTTATTTTTACTTCAGAAACGATGGACTTCAAAACCAAAGTGTTTTGTACTATAAAAAAGGCTTGAAATCAGAGGAAATAGAATTATTAGATCCCAACAACTTCGACAAGGAAGGAACTGTATCGCTTTCTAATGCTTGTATTTCTGAAGATTGTAAATATTTAGCTTATGCTATTTCGCGTGCAGGTTCTGACTGGAGAGAAATTTATGTTAGAGATATTGAAACTTTAGAAGACCTTGATGATCATCTTAAATGGGTAAAATTTTCATCAATGGCATGGTTAGATGATGGTTTTTACTACACAAAATATCCAGAACCTGAAAAAGGACAAGAACTTTCAGGTGTTAACACAAATTCAAAAATTTATTATCACAAAGTTGGCACAGACCAAAGCGAAGATATTTTAATTTATGAAGACCCTAAAAATCCAGAAATTGGATTTTCTGCTTATGTTACTGATGACGAAAAGTATTTAATAATTCATGCAACAGAATCAACATCTGGCAACTCATTGTATTACAAAGATTTAGAAAAACCAAACTCTACATTTGTAAAACTTGTTGATGATTTTGATAATGATTATACTGTAATTCATTCAAAAGACAATAAACTTTATGTTTATACAAACTATCAAGCTCCGATGTATAAAATGATAGAAATTGATGTAAATAAACCTGATAAAAAATATTGGAAAGACTTTATCGCAGAAGACAAAAGCGTTTTAGAAACTGTAAGCTATATTGGCGAAAGATTCATTGCTACTTATATGGTTGATGCACATTCTGTTGTTAAAATTTTTGACGAACAAGGTAGATTTTTACACGATTTAGATAATACAGAAATTGGAACTATATATGGTTTTTCTGGCGATAAAGATAATGATGTAACTTTTTACACATTTACTTCATTTACAACACCAGCAGTTATATATTCATATGATATAAAAGCAAATAAATCTAAAGTTTACGAAAAAGCTAAAATAAACTTTAACACAGACGATTACGAAACAAAGCAAATTTTTTATAAATCTAAAGATGGTACAAAAGTTCCAATGTTTATTGTTCATAAAAAAGGAATTGCTTTAGATGGTAAAAATCCAACTTTATTATA
>DAONZU010000180.1:0-4004 GCA_035406965.1 Bacteroidales bacterium | reverse complement strand
TTCAAAAACTATTGCAAATTTATTGTTTAAAATTTTATTTGCTTGAAGTCTTGAAAATATTAGGCATATTATGCTAAAAATTAATAATAATATTCCTAAATAAAAACCTGTTTTTCTTAGCCCAAGTTTGGTTGAAAAAAAGTATAAGCCAGTCATTATTAGGCTGATAACAAAGGCTGTGATTGATATGTATAGCCAAGCGTTTGAGCTAAATAAATCTAAGATTGAATTAAACCATTTTACATAAAATACTTGGGGTTTTTGCTCTGTTTTTGTTCTAACAGATTTTCTGGCTATATTCAAATTATGAGAAATATCCTTGTCGTTTGGAGCTAATATATTTGCTTTTTCGTAGTTGTAAATTGCTTCTGCAATATTTCCTAAATTATAATAACAGTTGGCTAAATTAAAGTGTAAGTCGGCTGACGAATATCCAAGTTTTGATATAGAGTCGTAAAAATATAGAGCTTTTTCGTAGTCTTTATTAATATAATTGTTGAGTGCAGAATCTTGTAATGTATTTATATTATTTGCGTAAAAAGCTGTACACAACAAAATGCCTATATTTATTAAAACAATTTTTTTCATACTAACGGATTTTTTGTTCTAATTTTTCAATTACTTCAACTGCTTCGCTATAAATTGTTGAGAAGCTTGTTTCTTCAGAAGAAGGAGCAAAGTGTGCATATTCGCATTTGTCAATTAAATGAATAAATTTGTTAATAAGTTCTTCTTCAATGTTTAGGGCTTGCAAAACTGTAACTACTTTATCTTTAGTAAGTTCTGCTATTGGAATTCCAAATCTGTCGCTAGTGTAGCCCCATAAAGCTGATATAATTTCTTTGAAAAATTCATTTTTCTTATTTTGCTGTATAAATTTACGTGCTTTTTTCAATCTTTTTCTAGAGGTTTTACCAGCTAGTTTTACTTTTCGTGTAGCTATATTAGCGTTTTCTTTTATTCGTTTTCGTAAAAGTATTGAAATTGTAATAAATATAGCTAAAGGCAACAAATAAAATAACCAAGCAAAACAAGATTTTACTCTGGGCGAAAAGTTTTTTACTAAGTTTAAATCTCCTCTTTTAACAAATCTAATATCGTCATCATCAATAAATTCGACTGTTTTTTGAGAATAATTATAATCGTTTTCAAATTTGGTGTCGTATTTATCTTTTCTAACCGCTAATTTAATATCTTGAGTTTTTAATATCTTGTATTGGTGCGAGTTTAAATCAAAATACACGAAATTTATTTGTCCTAAATTGAATTTTCCGGGATAACGAGGAATAATAGTATATTCCCAAGTTTTAGAGCCATTTATTCCAGCATTGCTAGCTTTTAAATTTTGGGAAACAACTGGGTCGTAAATTTCAAATTCTTTGGGCCAAACAATTTTTGGTTCTTCAAGCATGTTGAAATTTCCAGTTCCTTTAATAGTAAATTTAAAACTTACTGCATCGTTAACGTTTACAGTATCTTCGCTTTGAATAAGTTCAATATTGAAATTACCTATTGCACCAGTAAAGTTTTCGGGAGGATTTGGAAGGTTTTTAATATTTACACTAATCTCAGGCGATTGTAGTTTGCGGGGGATATCTTGATATCTTGCAAAAAATCCGCCACCAACATATTGTCTAACATTACATTCGGCTTTACAAGATTCAATTACAACTTTGCCCGAAACTCGCGGGTAGAGCAAATAAGTTTTTATTAAAGCTACATCGTAAACGGTTCCATTATAGTTTTCTTTATTGAAGAGCAATCTTGTTGCAGACTCTAATTCTTCTACATAAAAAGAGTCGAAAGATGGGAACTCCAAATCTGTTAAGCCACTTAAATCAACTCTAGTATAAAGTTTAATGCTCACTGTAAGAGCTTCGCCTTTATATACATTTGTTTTATTTGGGATTACTCTTATAAATAAATCTTCGTTAGTTATTTCTTTAGGTTGTTGAGGCTGAGTTTGCGAGCGACCTTGATTGAAAAAATCCTCGAAAGGATCGTAATGTGATTGTCGTCTAGATTGTTGTGTTTGAACAGGATCTTTTTGTACTTCAATAGTTACAGAATTAGATGTATATTGCTGTCCATCAACATTTATACTAGCACCTGAAATTGTGAAATTACCTGTATTGCTAGCTTGAAAAGTATATGTATAGGTATAAGAAACATTAGTTGTAACTTGACCATTGTAGATTTGTGTGCTTGTACTACTTGATGAAAAAGGACCATTTACAAGTTTTAAACCACCATAATTACCTAAACTTAAGTTAGAGCCTTTAGCATTTACTGTATATTTTACTTGGAAGTTTTGATGTACTCCAACTTTTGATGGAGCACTTGCAACAAAACTAACGTCTTGAGCTACAAGACCAAAGTGTAAAAATATTGTAAAACAAATTAAAAGTAATCTTCTCATGTATTTCTTAAAATAACTTGTTGGCAAAACTATAAAATTCTAACTAATATTACAATTTTTGTTTAAATGGAACGCAATTTATTTAAAATTATTTAATTTTCATCTTAAAAAATAGTTAATAAGCAAAAAAAATACTTAATTTTAAACTTTAATTTTATTATTTCGAATATTAAAATATGAGGCGAGAATCTATAATAGTTTTGGCAGAACTGTTTGCAATTGTTGCAAATAAGAATTTAAAAATAGACAATAAGCTATATCTTGATATTTTTACAAATTTTTTAACTTCTGTGGTTGAAGAAAGCTATGTGAAAGATATATTAAATGTTTTTTCTGATAATTTAGCCGAAAGTGCAACTGGCGACAATTTAAAGAAACTCAGTCTTAATTCTGTTAAATTGATTGCTAAACTTGAAAAACTAAAATCTTCACTATCAAGTTGTGAGAGATATTTTGTGTTTTTGCATTTGATTATTTTGAATAATAAAACAGGATATACTGAGTATTCAGAAGCATTTTTAGATGAAGTTGCACATAGCTTTGAAATAGAACAAGATTTAAAAACAAAAATTAGAACTTTTATTGAAAATAATGAGGAAAATCGGGAGCTTGCAGATTCTATTTTATTTGTTCATGACGAGCTAATATTATTTCTTCCTTCAATAGATACGTATTTACATAATGGTAAAAAACTTGCCAAAAATGAAGTATGTGTATTAGATAAAGATTCTATTGTTACTGATTTTGAAGGTAAAAATTACTTCTTTTCTGAATTTAGAGCATTGTGTGGAAATTCTGAGGAAAATGAAAAATTTAGTTTAGTTGTAAAAAATTTAGAGTATAAAATTAAGAATAAAACTTTGGTTCAAAAAACTTCTGTAAAATTTGATAGTTCGCAATTAATTGGAATTGTTGGGAATAGCGGGAGTGGGAAAACAAGTTTTTTGAAATGTTTGGCTGGTTTTGAAACAAAATATTCTGGCGAAGTTGGTTTTGTAAGCGATGTGGATAAAAATTTTAATCTTGCTTTTGTGCAACAAGAAAATAGTTTTGTACCAAAACTTAGCGTTGAAGAGCATTTGTATGAAAGAGCAAAATTTTTACAATACGATAAACAAAAATCCCATGAAAAAATAAACGAAATATTAGAATTTGTAAATATTTCAGAACAAAGAGATAATTTAGTTTGTAAAACAGATTTTTCTTTAGATCAAATTTCGGGAGGACAACAAAAACGTTTGGCTATTGCTACTGAATTGCTTGTAAATCCAAGTGTTTTGCTTCTAGATGAACCAACAAGCGGACTTTCTTCAGAAGACGCTTATGATATAATGGCTAAATTGAAACAACTTACAAAGCAAGGAAAACTCGTGATAGCCTCAATTCATCAACCTGAATTGGATTTGTTTTTAATGTTTGATAAAATATTAGTTTTTGATGACGGCGGTTATACTGTGTATTTTGGAAAACCACAAGATGCTGTCGAATATGTAAGAAAAATTGATGAAAGAATTGATAGAAAAACTGTTTTTACATTGTCAAAACGCCCTTCGATATTGCTGAATTTATTGAAAGAGAATAAAGC
>DAONZU010000179.1:0-4084 GCA_035406965.1 Bacteroidales bacterium | reverse complement strand
CAATTCTTAATTCTTAATTAGAAAAAAGCCCTCACTTGCACATTAGCGTTATGAATAATTTTTGAGTCGGGAGATTTTCTGGCGTTGTAGTTAATATTTATTTGTAATCCATTTGCTAATTGCCTTTGAAAAGCTAAGCCCCAAGTTAAGTTTGAACCAGGCATAAATCCTTCTAACATTTCATAGGCTAAAGCTCCGTTGGTGGAAGCATTGTATTTGTAATGTATATAATTAAAATTGGTTGTTAAACTTCCTTTTTTCACAGAACTTAGTCTATACTCTAAACCAAAATCGTTTGATAAAAGTTTTTCGCCTTCAATATTATCTTTTTGTTTGAAAATATGTTTAATACTTACTCTATTACTTAAATTTGGCTGAAAGCTAAACTGAAATTCATTGTTTAAAATATTTATTTCATAGTTTTTTGAAGAAAAATATTCTGAATTATAAGCCTTATCGGTTTGAGAAACTTTATTTTGAAATCCAATTTTTGAATTAATATTATAACGAATTTGTAAAGTGTGAGAAAATGTCTTTCTGGTATCAAAGCCCGAAACTAACAAAAGTTTATTATTGTTTGAATTTATAATATAATCAGCGCCTATTTTTGGATTTCCTCTGTTAAAAGATAAAGAATTTCTAAACGATGAGGTTTGATTAACAAGGTTTATATCATCAATATTTTGAGCAAAAGGATTAGCATATTCTAAAAATTCGGAAGAAGTATTTTTTTGTGAAATCATATAAGCCGTTTGGTTAGAAAATTTAGACAAAAACTTTAAAAAACCTTTTTTGTTCCTTAACAAAACCGAAGGATTAAAATTCAAATTTTGACTAATCTGATTAGAGTAAGTCTTAATATATTCTGCCGTTGGATTAATAATTCTAATAAAATTTGCTTGGTCAATAAAGTTTGCTATTTCAAACTCATCAAGTTCTTGAATGCCGTTGTTGTTATAATCTGTCCAAGTATAAATTCCTTGTCCTGGAGCTACTTCCACATAGGCAAATTCGGTTTTTCTTTCTAAACCCGAACCAATTTCATAAAAATTTCCTGAAGATATTGCTCCTTTCCACAATCTGAAATTATATTCAGCTCTTCCTGTTGTATTATTTTCAGGATTTCCTCTGTAAAGCGAAGTGTCGTTAACGTCTAAAATTCTGTAATTCAACTCTAATTTGAATTTATGATTTGGATTTTGCTCTAAAGAAGTGCCAAGGTTAAAATCGTGAGAATTGCTCGATAAATTTAATTCATTATTTTTTGGCAAAAAGTCTTCTCTATATTTGTAATTGAGATTGAACTGAATTTTTGCACTATCTAAACTATTTAAAAATGCTTCGTAAGAGTTGAATTTAAAACTATTCAAAGCCAAGATGTTGTCTGTGAGCATGTTGCGAGTGTTGTTTTCTGCAGACTCGCCTAAACCAAGACTTAAAAATTTAAAATCTTTTTTAATTCTTAAATTATGTCTTAAAAACTCAGAATTTGTAAGCGAATCTTTATTTTGTAGCAAAGAAGCATTTCCAATTATTGACCAAGATTTTAATTTTAAATTAGCATTGAGCAAGTTTTGTAAGCCGCTGTAAATCACGCCTCTATCCAAGTAAGTTGATGTAAAATTAGCTGTTCCCAATTTTTTGTCTGAATATAAAATTCCTCCTGAAATATTATTTTCATTATTATATGAATACATATTATTCAAATTCCAATCGCGAGTAAATTCTGTGCTTCTAAAATTTTCTATTCCTCTAAAATGCTTTTGTAAAAACATATAATCAGCAAAAGCTCCAAACCAAGTTTTTTCAGTTTTGTAAAAAGCTTGTTTTAGTCCAGTTTTTAGAGCAAGACCATTATCATCATGTGAGTCTAATTTTGAAAAAGTATTTACATCGTTTTTGCTGAAAGCTGCTTCAAAATTTATTTGAGTTTTTTCGCCTAAATTAAGCTCTCCACCTGCATTGATTAGTTGAGATTTTTTTGGTGTAACAATCAAACGATAAGGCATGTAGTCTCCTTGTGGCTTGCCATTTTCTGGAGCTACCCATTCATAAACTCTACCGTTAGCAGCCGAAATGCCTTTTTTATAAAAACCATTGTTTTCGCCAACAAAAGCAAAACTTACTCTATAGTGAGCCAGTTCAGGGTCTGAGCTATATACAAAAATGGAATCATAAACAAATCCTTCAACAATGGTGTCGCAGAGTTTGTAGCGAATTTCAGAAGGAACAAATTCCAAAGAATCAAATCCTGGAATTAAAGCCATATCAAGATTATCGCCAATTTGTGAAAGCATAAATCTATCTTGCTGTGCAATATTTTGGTCGAAAGGTTGATTTTTATTATCGCTTTCGTCGTAAAAATTTAACCAAAATTTTGATTTTTCGTAAGTGATTTCTGTTGAGCCAGTTATCAAAAATCTTGAATAATTTCTATCTGAATACTCAAACTCTGCGATAATTCTTTTGTCTTTGTTGATAGGCTGTTTTGTTGTAAAAGTAATTTCTCCAAGATTATAATCTATAGTATAATCATTTTCAAATCCACGATTTAAAAGTTTTCCATCAATGTAAATTCGCTCTGTGCCAGCCAATACAACAATATATTGTTCGTTGTTTGCACCAACAAGTTTATAAGGTCCTTGATTGCCTTCTATTCCAAAAATTTCTTGACGATTAAATTTTCCTTTGCTTGCAGCACCACTAATTTGATTGTTAAAACTTATTTTTTTTCCAGATTTTGTTTCTATATCAGTATTGAAATTAATTTTTGCTCCTTGTGCTTTTTTATTATAATTTAAAAAATAACCTTTTGGTCTGCTCAACTCAAAATCACCAGCAGTAAGTGAAAATTTATCATTAAAAATTTTTATAAAAATTTTATCAAACTCTTGAAGTTGCTGAGTGTTACCATCAGGTTGAATAGGAATGTTATTATCGCTAATTGCTGCTTGAATAAATAAATTATCGTTTATTTGTCCGTCTAATTGCAAGTTCATGGCAGAATTTACAATAACATCTTGATTGTTTCCAAACCCAACACCACGACTAATACTACCTTTGCGAGACAAATTATACTTTTGATTTGCTGATTTAAAATCTTCAAAACTAAAAACATAATCATAGTTATTAAAGCCGTCATCTTTTGTACTAATCAGAAAATCTTCTTTTTTAAATATTGTTTTAGACTCAAAATAGTTAACAGGAAAAGTTTTGTATGAAATATTAATTTTATCGCAATTAGGTTTCTGTTTGAAAATTATGGAAGAATTTTTAAAATCAAAATCAAAAGAATCTGAAGGAATTTTATTGCCATCGCAATCTGTCAAATTTAAACTTTGTGAAACTATACTAAGGCTGTCTAACTTAATAGTGTCTTGGTCTAACGAAATCTCTTTATTTCGTAAATTGATTAATGATTGTGAAAACACAAATATATTTATGCACAAAAATAATATTATGAGGGCATATTTTTTCACAAATTTTTTTTACAAAAATAAGTATAGATGTTTATAACGACAAAAAAACTAAAAAATTGGAAATTTTGTGAAAAAATAATGATTAAATATGGAATATGGAGTTAAAAGTTGAACCGAGTTTACGAGCTCACCGAAGGTAAAGTGGTCTGCGGGTTTGGCATTTCTTAGCAGACTTTAAACTTGATAAACTTTTAACTGAATTTATTTGTTTATTTCTTAGAATAGTTTTATTTTTGTAATAATAGAAAATTAATAAATAAAATTTATGTTCATAGCCAATCCTATATACGACACGGTTTTTAAATATATGATGAGCGATACTAAAGTTGCAAAGATTTTTTTATCAGCTATCATAGAGGAAAAGATTGTTGACTTAGATTTTGCTTCAACAGAACGTTCCTTAAAACCTGGTGCTAAACGAAGTGATGTAAACAGAGAACTAGAAGAATTGGTTGTTTGTCGTTTTGATTTTGCTGCAAAAATAAAAACCGACAGTGGAGAATATAAAACTGTAACTATAGAATTACAAAAAGCTAAATTTGCAACAGACATAATGCGTTTTAGACGATATTTAGGAGTTATGTATCAAGATGCAGACAATACTT
>DAONZU010000178.1:0-4138 GCA_035406965.1 Bacteroidales bacterium | reverse complement strand
AAAAAACAACAGATTTTTATTCAAATTTATTTAAAAAAATAAAAAAAACTTATCCTCATTTACATATTAAAGCATTTACATCTGTTGAGATAGAGCATTTTTCAAAAGTTGATGGAATAAATCTTTTTGAGCTTTTAAAACTGTTAAAAGAATCTGGTTTAAACTCGCTTGCAGGTGGAGGTGCAGAAATTTTAAATGATGATATTCGTAAAAAAATATGTCCCGAAAAAACAAATTCTGAAACTTGGTTGCAAATTCATAAATACGCTCACCAACTTGGCTTAAAAACCAATTGCACAATGCTTTACGGACATATTGAAACGAACAAAGACAGAGTAAAACATCTTGAACTTTTACGCAATTTGCAGGACGAAACAAATGGATTTAATAGTTTTATTCCTTTAAAGTACAAAATTCAAGGAAATAAACTTGCTTTAAAGCAAGAAGCCTCTTTGATTGATGAATTGAAAAATTATTCTATTTCACGTTTGTTTTTAGATAATATCCCACATTTAAAAGCATATTGGCCCATGTGTGGCAAAGAAACAGCTCTTTTGGCAATGTCGTTTGGAGCAGATGATTTTGACGGCACAATTTCAAATACTACAAAAATTTATTCTATGGCTGGTGCCGAACAAAAACCTGAACTCGGTTGTGATGAAATTAAAGAGCTCGCCGAAAATGCAGGATTTGTCGCTGTAGAAAGGAATTCGGAATATAGAAAGTTAAATTAATCTTATTTTTTTTAAAAGAGTTGAGTTGGTTATTTATTTAAGAGAAAATACTGATTAGTTATCAGTATATTTCCCGTCTTTGGGTTGTAAAGTTCCTGAGAAAAGTTTTATACAATCAATAATCCAGCCAATTCCACACAAAGCACCTGTTAATAAATATAATACTCCTATGCCAATGTGTCCTAAATAAAATCTATGTATTCCTAAACCTCCTAAAAATGCCCATAAAAGCACAGTTACAAGGAAGCTTTTATCTTTTGGATTGTTACTTTTTGGTATTATAGAATCATTGTCATTACTGCGATTTGAGTTAGGTTGTGTGAATACTGTTGATGTGCCATTAGAAAAATTAATTTTGAATATTTCACTTTTATTTACTGTAAAAGTTGGTCCATAAATATTATCACACATTAGATATTTAACTTCGTATTGATTAACTTCCAACACTTTCGCAGAAATTTCATCTCCGTTTTTTAAAATAATTATATCACATTCAATATCTGAAGTGGTAACTAACTTTTTTGAATCATTTTTTGCTTTTGAAACTAGAGTTGAATTTTCTGATTCTTGTGGTATTATGTTTAAGTCATCATCTGAAGCATATAAAAGAGGCTCTTCGACAGTTTTGTTTGTTTCAGTAGCATTAGTAGCATTAAGTTGCTCTTGTACTTCAACAAAATCAGCTGTTTTATTAAAATTTTTGTTTTCACTTTTTCTTTCAGCTACAGGTCTGTTACCAATGCGATTAACATGATAACCAGGCATATAACGTCTCTTTTGAATTGTACAAGATGCAACAAGAATTACAATCAAAAGTATTGATAAAAACGCACTAATAGGAAATTTTTCATAACTTTAATTTTACAGGTTATTATTTGCTTTTTTAAATCTTAATATTCATACAATCTAAAATTTTAACAAATATATGTAAAATTTTTGTAAAACAATTTGATTAATAGCAACTATATTTTTATGAGTAACAATTTTGTTTAAAATATTTAAGTTGCCTCATTGAACTTCTGATGCAATATCTGCTTCTTCCCAATTATCTATGTTTGACAAAAGTTCTTTTGAATTAATTTGCAAATTTCTAGCTTTTAGAATTGCTTCAGATTCATTTTCTGCAAGTATTTCGTAAGTACAAAAACCTGAATAGTGAATTTTGACTTCGTATTTTTTAGTTTTTTTGTTCATTATGTTAATGTTTTAATTGTATTAAGGGTTGAAAATAAATGGTATGTGTATTTTATTCTTCGTCAAATAATTCTGCTGGATTGATTTTGAATTGCAACATGTTTGCTGTATTTCTGCCTCCATCGCCACCTTTTCTTTGCATAGTGATTTTGCCTATTCTAAAACTTCCTCTATTAGTAATTATAATTTCTCCGTTTCCGAAATAATTCATGCAAAAATTCATTGGTTTAAGAACCCACCTTGCATTTTTATTGATCTTTTGAGCAACTAACATCCACTCTGCGGCAAATTTTCCTCGTCCTTTTAATATATCTGAAACGATTAAAGATTGGTTTTTCTTCAACCATTTTAAAACAACTTTTTGTTCATCTTCAGAAAATTCATTTGCAAACATTCTTCTTTTGTCTTTTGTCTTTTTAATTGTAGGTTTTTCTTCACCTGTAAATCTTTTTAGAATTGAAACAACTTGCAAAGGGATATTCCACATTTCAGTATATTTATCAACCCATCGTTTATCAATTTGGTTAAATCCTTTGGGGTTACTTACTAATTTTACTTGTAAGTTTTCCACGTCTATTGCTTTTTTGAGTTTTATTGTTACTTGTACTTGTACATCAGTTTTTCCGCCTAGATTTGCAGATAATTTAACAGCTTCAACAAATTCGATTTCAGACAGTTTGTATTTCATTAAAATAAGCCAAGATTGAGCTATTTTATCTTTTTTCCAATTGTTAAGTTTTTTTACAATGTCATCTTCATTTTTAAAGCCTTCTTTTGCTGTTTGAGAACCTTTTTCTACTAAATTCATATTATATTGAAGTAAAGAGATTATTTATAGTGTATTCTTTTAATCTTTCTTCTGAAATTTTAACGTATTCTTCTGAAATTTCAGAGCCTATCCATCTTCGCTTTAATAGATGAGCAATTTTAGCAGTAGTACCACTTCCCATAAAAGGGTCATAAACTAAATCGTTTTCGTTAGTCCATGTTTTAATTTGGTCGGCAACAAGTTTTTCAGGAAAAATTGCAGGATGGTTATATGCTATTTTGTCTTTTGTTGAAATTCCTCCGCCGACAGAATAAAAAAACACATTACCAACTTTCTTTTCTTTTGTTCTTTCTACTTTTTCATAGTCAAGACTGCCATTTTGTCCTCTGTTTTTCATGTTGGCAAGTCCTTGATATTTAGTGGGTTCTGTTATTGGGTTAAATGTTTTAGGACTACCTTTTGAAAAAGCAAACATATATTCAAAATGTTGATGATATCTATTTCCTGTTTGTGGCATAGGATTATTTTTATAATATATCATTGTATCATGTAATCTGAAACCAATTTCTATAAAAAATAATGCTTGTTTAAACGATGTCCCTGTTTCACTTCCGTTAATTGTTGCATCTGCTACAACCCAAATAATTATTCCACCTTGTTTTGTAATGCGAAACAATTCTTTTGCTATTTTTTCAAATTCAAATTGGTAACCATTATAATTTCTAATATCATCATAAGGTGGTGATGTGATAACAAAATCAACATAATTGTCGGGCATGTTCTGCATTGTAATTAAACAATTTTCATTATATGTTTTTTCAAGTTCCATGCTGCAAATTTAGTTAATTTCTGTCAACATTTCTAATAATGTTTCTTTGATTTATTCAAAACCCTAAATATTTAAAATTATCTTTTATTTCGCAAACCCTACAGTTTGTGCTAATAGAATTTCTTGATTTTCA
This sequence comes from Bacteroidales bacterium, assembly GCA_035406965.1. Taxonomy (GTDB): domain Bacteria; phylum Bacteroidota; class Bacteroidia; order Bacteroidales; family ML635J-15; genus Bact-19. The sequence continues at coordinate 479 of DAONZU010000178.1, read as the reverse complement.
GGTAATTGCAATATTTTGTGAAGTTCTTCTTTGTCGAAAGCTCCTCTTGCAACAGTTCCCAAGCCTTCTGAAGCACAGTACAGATAAATATTTTGAGAAATATATCCACAGTTTGTGTAAGAGTAATGTGAACTAGCTGCCTTTTCAGTGTCGGCAACAATGAGAATGTTAACTGCTGCATCGGCTACAAACTCTTGCAACCCTGCGTTTTTTCTATAATCGCCTTTTATTGTCAATGTAAGTTTGTGCTCCTTGGCATTGTAAAAATAAATACCATCTTTTAAAATTACATAAAGTTCTAATTCTTGACAATTTCTAGCTGTAGGTACTGTTCGTTTATCATCTCTGTTAAAACCATTAGCTGCCCATAGCAAATTTGACAATTGCTGATTTGACAATTCTTTATCAGTAAACGAACGAGTAGATTTTCTTTCATTTAAAGTTTCCATCAAAGTTTTTCCGCCCTTTTTGTCTGGTGC
>DAONZU010000177.1:0-4171 GCA_035406965.1 Bacteroidales bacterium | reverse complement strand
AATAAGTTGATTTTACTTCAATTTAAACTCCCATTTTGTTTCTTTGTTAGTATAATCATAAATATTATTGGTTTCTGTAAATTTTCTGCCACCTTTTTGAATTGAAATAGTTGTATCGTTTGCTAAGTTGTGTTTTTTAACATCTGTTGCAAATTCTAAATTAAACACCCAAGTAAATAAGCTGTTATCATCAAAATCTATTTTATTTTCATCTTCTATATTTTTATTTTCTTCTGTATGGATTTTTGGTCTAACATAAGTTATTGTTTTACATTTTTTCTCAAAGTAAGATGAGTATTCATTAGTTTTTGTATCCAAATTTGAATAACGAAGTGCTTGGTTCAATGTATTTATATCGGCAAAATCGTAAGAAAAATAAACTTCGCCTTCTTCTGCATTATTTACAATTTTTAAATTTTCAATTCCTAAAATATTTTCTAAACCAGACTTCACAAAATTTAAATATTCTTCAAAATCTATATTTGATAAATAATTTTCTTCATCAGTTTTTTCATCAACTTCTGCTTTTAGGTATTTAACATATTCTTTAAAATCTATAGAATATTTATACGAGCCTGAAAAATCTTTATTAAAGACAATATCTTGCTGAACTACACAGCTAAATAAAAATAAAGGAATAATTAATAATAGTGTTTTTTTTAATTTCATAATAATAAATTTGAATTTGTATAATAAAAAATATAATTTGATGTAAAAGTAAAAATTTTTTTGTGAAAAGAGAAAATAAAAACTTAAATTAGCAAAAAAATAAATCTTTATGGCAAGTTCACGTATTTTAACTTTAAATGAGGTAATTATTCAAAAACAATCGGCATTTCCTTATGCTAAAGGCGAACTTTCTAGATTGCTGATGCACATAGGTTTAGCAGCTAAGATTGTAAATAATAAAATCAACAAAGCTGGATTAGAAACAAGTATTATTGGCGAAGCCGACCATATCAATATTCAAGGCGAAGCTCAACAAAAACTTGATGTTTATGCTGATGAAGTTTTTACAAAAGCTTTGCAAGCTTCTGGTATCGTTTGTGGTATAGCTTCCGAAGAATGCGATGAAATAGTAGTATTTGATGACGAAATGTCGAAAGAAGGAAACTATGTTATCTGTATGGATCCGCTAGATGGTAGCTCAAATATTGATGTCAACGTTTCTGTAGGTACAATTTTTTCGATTTATAGAAGGATTTCACCAGTTGGAGAAAAAGTTACTAAAGAAGATTTTTTACAGCCCGGAACAAAACAAGTAGCAGCAGGTTATATAATATATGGTTCATCAACTATGTTGGTTTATACTACAGGTTTAGGAACAACAGGTTTTACTTATGACCCTTCGATAGGTGAGTTTTGTATGTCGCATTATTTTATGGTAACACCAAAAAATGGGAAAATTTATTCTATAAACGAAGGTAATTATGTGAAATTTGAACCAGGTGTAAAAAAATATTTGAGATGGTGCCAAGAAAATGATAAAGAAACTGGTCGTCCTCTTACTTCGCGATATATAGGTTCTTTAGTTGCTGATTTTCATAGAAATTTGTTGAAAGGTGGCATATATTTATATCCAAAAACAGCTTCTGCACCAAATGGAAAACTTAGACTTATGTATGAATGTAATCCTATAGCTTTTCTTGCAGAACAAGCAGGAGGAAAGGCAACAGATGGTTATGGAAATAGAATTTTAGAAATTCAACCTACAGACATTCATCAACGAGTGCCATTTTTTGTAGGCTCAAAAGAAATGGTTGAAAAAGCTGAAGAATTTATGAGAGAATTCAAAGATGAAGAGTAAAAAAATATTTATAATATATTTATTTATTATAATTCCTGTATTTAGTTTTTCTCAAAAAATTGATCCTGTTTTAATTACCACTTTAGATGAAGTAGTATCCGAAACATCAGGATTAATTATTTATAATAACAAAGTTTGGACACATAACGACTCTGGTGGTGATCCTAAATTGTATAGAATTGACTCTATTAACGGCTCTGTTTTAGAAGAAAAGTTAATTTTAAATGCCACAAATATAGACTGGGAAGATATTTGCCATGATGGAGAATATTTATATATAGGTGATTTTGGCAATAATAGTAGTGGAACTAGAGAAGATTTAAAAATTTATAGAATTTTACTTGCAGATTTGGATAATGAACAACTTGATTCAGTAGCATCGGATATTATTTATTTTACTTATGATCCAAGTATATATCCAGAAGCTATAGATAAGTCTAATGATACCGATTTCGACTGTGAAGCTTTTATTGCCAAAGATGATAGCTTATACCTTTTTTCAAAAAATTGGGTAAATAAAAAATGTTACTTGTATTCTTTACCAAAAGTTCCGGGTCATTATATGGCTCAACGTTTAGATACATTGGATACACAAGGTTTAGTGTGCGGAGCTGATTACAATCCAGAAACAAATACAATAGCATTAATTGGCTATGTGTATGGCATTCCGGCACCGTCATTTTTAGTCGTTTTATCCGATTTTGATAATAATGATTTTTTTGGTGGAAATAATCTAAGATATGAGTTGAGCTTGAACGGTTATCAGACAGAAGCAATAATTTTTCGAGACAATGACAGGCTTTGGTTTTCAAATGAAAATTTTTTAGGACACGTGCAATCTCTTTATGAAATTAAACTTTCAACATTAGGATTAAAAGAAGAAAATTTACATTCAGTTTGTGAGATATATCCTAATCCCACCAATGATAAAATAAGTATAATGGTAAATTTGCCTGGAAAAATTAAATATTCTATATCAGATGCAAAAGGAAACTGCATGATAAAAACTTCTAAAAAGCAATTTGTAAATCAAGTTTTAGATATTGATGTGTCTTTGTTGCCAGCAGGAATTTATTTTATTGAACTATTAGGTCAGAATTATAAAATACAATCAAAATTTATTAAACTTTAATTCTTTTAAGATATTTTTAAGAAAAGTAAGGTTATTTTATATTTTTTTTTCGCAACTTTGTTAACTAAAGAATTATTAAATATTAAAATTATTTTTATGAAAAAACTTATCTTTTTATTTATTAGCGTTTGGTTCTCACTTGTAGCATTTACAACTCCAGACGAAGGTATGTGGCTATTAAATAAAATAGCTCAATTAAATTATGCTGATATGCAAAAACTTGGTTGCAAATTAACTGCTGAAGAAATTTACAGCATAAATAATTCAAGTTTGAAAGATGCTATTTTTCAATTGCAAAACTCTCAAGGAATGGGATTTTGTACAGGTGAAATAGTTAGTGCTAAAGGCTTATTATTTACAAACCACCACTGCGGTTATGAAGCAATTACAAAGCTAAGCTCTCCAGAACATAATTATCTTGATGATGGTTTTTGGGCAAAATCTTATGATGAAGAGCTTTCGGCTAGTGATATGAGAGTGAGCAGAGTTGTAAGAATTGAAGACGTTACTGCTCGAGTATTAAATGGAGTTACAGACGAAACTTCTGAGGGAGAAAGAGAAAAAATGGTAAGTAAAGCAATGAAAGAAATTGCTGAAGAAGCCAAAAAAGACACTCACTACGAAGCTTCTGTTTCCGAGATGTATCAAGGTGGCGAATATTATCTTTTTGTTTACGAAGTGTTTGGTGATGTACGACTTGTAGGAACACCTCCTCAATCAATAGGAAAATTTGGTGGAGATACCGACAACTGGATGTGGCCCCGTCATACAGGCGATTTTTCAGTTTTTAGAGTTTATATGTCTCCAGATGGAAAACCAACAAAAGGATATAACAAAGATAATGTACCATATGAGCCACTTCATTATCTTCCAGTATCTATAGCAGGAGTGGAAGAGGGAGATTTTGCAATGATTGTCGGCTATCCAGGACAAACAGAAAGATATCTTAGCTCTTATGGAATGATTTATAAAAGAGATTTCTTTAATCCAGCAGTTGTTACTATTCTAGAAACACAATTAAAAACTTTAAAAGTTGACATGGATGCAGATATTAATGTTAGATTAGCAAAATCTGACTCTTATGCATCAAGTGCAAATGGACATAAATTGTTCAAGGGAGAAGCCCTAACACTTAAAACTACAGATGCTATTCAACAAAAAGAACAATTAGAAAAAGATTTCCAAAAATGGGTAGAAAGCGACGAAGCTAGAAATGCAAAATATGGAAAAGT
>DAONZU010000176.1:0-4190 GCA_035406965.1 Bacteroidales bacterium | reverse complement strand
GGCGAAGCTGGAATGGTTTTAATGATTGAGCCTATATTTAATTTGATAGAAAAATTAAAATCCGAAAGAAAATATGATTTGATTTTTTATACCTCACCTGACGGAAAACCTTGGACTCAAAAAGAAGCTAACAAAATAAGTTTACTCGAAAACATAATTATTTTGTGCGGTCATTATAAAGGAATAGACCAAAGAATAAGAGAACACTTAATTGACGAAGAATATAGCATAGGCGATTTTGTATTAACAGGTGGTGAATTAGCTGCAGCAATGATGTGCGACAGTATTGTTAGACTTCTTCCTGGTGCAATTGGCGATGAACAATCTGCTTTAAGCGATTCTTTTCAAGATAATTTGTTAGCTCCACCTGTTTACACACGCCCCGAAGTTTTTAACAATTGGAAAGTTCCCGAAATTTTGCTTTCTGGAAATTTTAAAAAAATTGAAGAATGGAAAGAAGAACAAGCTTATGAAAGAACTTTAAAACTTAGACCAGACTTATTAAAAAATGATGAGTAAAATTTCGCTATTTTATTATCTTTGCACTTTAAAATTTAGTGATGAGCAGTCTTTTACAAGGTGAAAATTTAAGCAAAAGATATGGTGAAAAACTTCTGTTTGAAGGAATAAATATTAATATTTCAGAAGGAGACAAAATTGCATTAATAGCCAAAAACGGAACAGGAAAAACTTCTTTACTAAACATTTTAACAAATACAGATACGCCAGATAGCGGAAATATTACAAGCAAAAGAGATTTGCGTTTAGCATATCTGCCTCAAGAACTAAATTTAGACCCCGAAAAAACTATTTTAGAAGCTGTATTTTTCTTAGATGACGAAATTATTAGCACAATCCGAGAATATCACTCTATTTTATCTTCAAATAATCATGCTGACTTACAAGCAATATTAGACAAAATGGATAGCTTAAATGCTTGGGATTACGAAACTAAAGTAAAACAAGTATTAAGCAAATTAAAAATTGATGATTTTTCAAAAAAAATAAAATATCTAAGCGGAGGACAGAAAAAAAGAGTAGCACTTGCCGGGACTTTAATTAGCGAACCAGATTTATTAATTTTAGACGAACCCACAAACCATCTTGATTTAGATATGATTGAATGGCTCGAAGAATATTTAACAAAAACTAACTCTGCAATTTTTATGGTTACTCACGATAGATATTTTTTAGATAGAGTTTGTAGTACCATTTTTGAGTTAGATATGGGTCAAATTTTTATTTATAATGGGAATTACTCATATTTTGTTGAAAAAAGAGCCGAAAGAATAGAAAACCTACAAGCCAATATTGACAAAGCTCAAAACTTAATGCGTAAGGAGCAAGAATGGATAAGACGAATGCCAAAAGCAAGAACTTCAAAATCAAAATATAGAATTGAAGCATTTGATGAACTTAAAGAGCAAGCATCACAACGAATTGAAGATGAAAAATTGCAATTTGGTATAGCTAACCAAAGATTAGGTAAAAAAGTTATAAACATATATAATATTTCTAAATCCTTTGGTTCAGAAATTTTAATATCAGACTTTTCTTATAAAATTGCTAAAAACGAAAAAATTGGAATTATTGGAAATAACGGAAGTGGAAAAACAACTTTTTTAAATATTTTAACCAACAAAATAAAGCCTGATTCTGGCAGAATTGAAATTGGAGAAACTGTGAAAATTGCTTATTACACTCAAGAAGGTTTAATCTTTGACGAAGATTCTAAACCAATTGATATAATAAAAAATATTGCAGAAACAGTAAAATTAAAAAATGGGAAAACACTTTCTGCTTCGGGATTTTTGCAATATTTTTTGTTTTCACCCGAAATGCAATATACCTATGTAAAAAAACTTAGCGGTGGCGAAAAACGCAGATTATATCTATGCTCAATTTTAATGACTCAACCAAACGTTTTATTAATGGACGAACCCACAAACGACCTTGATATTATGACTTTGCAGGTTTTAGAAGAATATCTATCAGAAATTGAAGCAAGTGTAATTATTGTTTCTCACGATAGATTTTTTATGGATAAAATTGTTGACCATGTTTTTGTTTTTGAAGGAAATGGTAAAATTTTAGACTTCCCTGGTAATTATACACAATACAGATATTCGGCTTATTATCAGAAGCTTAACCAAGAACAAAAACCAGAAAAGAAAGAAAGTCCAAGTAAAGAATCTTTGCCAAAAGACAATTCGCAAGATAAACCAAAAAAAGTTAGTTTTAAAGATAAATATGAATACGAACAACTAAACAAAGAGCTTGAGGATTTAAACCATAAAAAACAAAAATTAGAAATCGAAATAAATTCTGGCAATTTTAATCATGTTGAGTTAACCGAAAAATCGGAAGAATATTCAAAATTATTAGAAATAATCGAAGAAAAAGAGTTTAGATGGTTAGAATTAGATGAACTTATAAATCAATAATTTAATACAACAAATAATTTTTTAAAAAATTGATTAAGTCTTTTATTATTTTCTTTATATTGCAAAAAAATTACAATTATGTTAAATATTGCTTTATTTGGTCCTCCTGGAGCAGGAAAAGGAACTCAATCAAAAATTTTAATTGAAGAATATAATTTATCTTACATTTCAACTGGTGAATTATTACGTAAAGAGATTAAAAATAAAACAAAATTAGGCTTAGAAGCTCAAAGCATTATAGCTGCTGGTGGTTTGGTTTCTGATGAAATTATTGTTCAAATTATTGAAAAAACAATTACAGAAAATCCTAATGCGAATGGTTTTTTGTTCGATGGTTTTCCTCGTACATACATTCAGGCTTATATACTCGAAGGCTTGATGATTAAATTAAACACCTCGTTAAATTGTTTGATAAGTTTAGCAGTTCCAGAAGAAGTTTCTGTTCAGCGTTTATTAGAACGTGGAAGAACTTCGGGCAGAACAGACGATAACGAAACAGTTATTAGAAATCGATTAAACGAATATTATGAAAAAACCATACCTGTAATTAATTTTTACAAAGAAAAAGGAATTTTTTCAGAAGTTGACGGAACTCAATCTGTTGAGAATGTTAGAAAAGACATAAAAGCTATTGTTAAAAAAGAGTTGAGCAAACGTTTACTAAATATTGTTTTATTTGGTTATCCTGGTTCTGGAAGAGGTTCGCAAGGCAGAGCTATTGCCAAAAAATACGGCTTAGAATATGTTGCTACAGGACCTATGCTACACGAAGAAATTGAAAAAGGTAGCGAAATAGGAAAACAAATTAAAGATTTGTTCGACAATGGAAAACTAATTCCCGATGAGATTGTAGTACCTTTAATTGAAAAGAAAATTGAAAATTCAAAAGGTGTAAAAGGATTTATTTTTAAAGGTTTTCCTCGAACTCTGGTACAATCCTATATTTTAGATGGTTTGTTGAAAAAGCACTCTTCGTCAATTTCTAAAATTATTGAAATTGAAGTTCCTACTCTTGAATTGATTAAAAGATTAGACGAAAGAAGCAAAACCGAAAATCGCATGCCATACGACTCAAGCACTGCTAAAATTGTTCAAAGACTACAAGACCACCAAACTAAAACAGTTCCTGTTATAGAAAAATACAACGAATTGCATGGAGTTGTAAAAATTGACGGAATGGGCAGTTTCGACGAAGTTTTCAAAAAAGTAAGTTTTGAAATTGAAAATGGATTTGAAAATTTGAAATAAAAAAAGACAACTTCTCCTGTTTTCCGCACTTTTTTGCAACACTCTCTAAGTCTCTTACAATCAAGCATATCCTGTTGTGTTTGGGTGCTACAACATTGCAAACAGCACATACATATTTATTGGTCCGTCAGGACAATATAAGACTATCAGGGGTTTGCCCGTAGGACAACATGTGATTAACCGTAGGCGCAGCCTGCGGTATTTAGACCATCAAAAGCCTTGCCCGTAGGGCAACACAATAAACTCAGTTAAAAGTTTATAAAGTAAACCGACTGTAAATAGCAAATTAATTTTCATCAATTTTTTGCAATTAATTTTCATCAATTTTAACTGTGTTGTGTTCATTGTGTCGCCCTTGCGGGCGAAGGAGGTTGGGGAGGTATCTCTACCGCAAGATAAATCTTACGGTTAATCACATGTTGCCCTACGGGCAAGGCGTAATTGGATACCACCCTTATTTTGTGTGTCTGGGTATTATTAAAAAATGTGTCTTGTAAA
>DAONZU010000175.1:0-4192 GCA_035406965.1 Bacteroidales bacterium | reverse complement strand
GGTTTTGTAAATACCGAAAAATTTAAAGCCGTTCGCTGCCCAGAGTGGATTTTGAAGTATTTTGAGGGGTAGGGGGAGATGTTTATTATTTTTTTGTTTTATGTTTAGAAATGTTTTATATTTGTTTTTGTGAATTATTAGATGTTAGTTACAATTGCTAGAGGCGGGTGTATTGACATCAAAAAACGAGAAATGAACTAATATTTTAAATAAATATGACAATAAGTTTATGAATGCAGTTTGGGGAAGTATAATTGAAAATTTGAGAGCAATAGAAATAGTTCTTGAAAAAACACCTGAATCTTTTACAACAGATAGAATTCAAACAAGCAATGGAAGGGAATATACAATTCAAGAATTTGTTTCAAGATACTTCCCTCAAACCTACTTAGTAAAAAAGGGGCCTATCTATTCATTGACTTCTTGCTCAAGTGAAATTGATTGCGTTATATTAGCTCCAAATCACCCAAAGCTAACAACTCCAATCAGAGAAGTTATTATTGCTGAAGGTGTCCATGCAGCGATTGAATTAAAACCCGATATTTCAAATCTATCTGATGCTGAAGGAACTGAAATTAAGCGAGCACTAAAGCAAATTCAATCTGTAAAAAAACTTGAACGAAAAGTTATAAAATTAGATATATCTTTGCCTGGACAGCGAAATCAAAATCCATATTTTGACAAAATTCCGACTTTTCTTTTTTCTTTCGTTTCTAAACCTGTAAAAGAAATTATTGAATTTTTGGTTAAACAGGTGAAAGTAGGAGTTTATGATTTTGAAGACTTTCCTGATTTTATTGTAACTCTTGATAATGGGGTTTTGTTCTATACACCTTATGCAAAAGAATGTATGTATAAAAAAATGTTAAATAATACTTATAGTTCTTTTCCAAACAATTTATTTTTACATTTTCCATTAGACAAAGCAGAATCATTAGCAATGTTCTTAATTGCACTTTATAGTGTAAATCCACCAGAAATTTTAGTTTCCGATTTTATACTTAAAAATTATTTAGGGCATTTTCCCAAAGGGTTTTCATGTCAACCTATTGGAATCGGAAAACCAAATTCAGAAGCATCCACTATTTTTATTCCAAGAAAAAAATTAAACTCATAATGGCAACATTGAAATAATTAAATTTTCCATTTCTTTATTATATCTCATTGATTTATAGACATATGCTTATGGAATATAACATTTAAAATTTTATTTGTTAAATATTTACTAATGTTTTATTTTTGTTGCATAAATTATAAGTTGGCCATAATAGATAAAGAAAATTACATTTAGAATACATTGAATAAAAATTGAAAAAAGAAAAATTTATCTTAAAAAACAAAAACTCTGAGATAACTATTAAAAAATGGAAAAGGATATGTTTAGTTCCAATTCCAATGGTTAAAACATTAGGATTTTTATATCATATAATTGGAAAAGGAAGACGTGTTATAATTTTATTTAAAAAGAATCAAGATAAAATTTCGTTAAGTTTAATGTTAAGTTCATCTGATTCAGATTTTAAATTAATACATGAGACTTATAATGAATTTCTTAATTTTTTAAAGACTCTTAATGTTAATGAAGTAGAGACTATTTTAGTGAACAGGCGATTAAGTAATAAAATTATGATGAGATTTGGTTGGAAATATTATAGTGATAATTGGTACGTTGGAAAAAATACAAATTAAAAATAAAATAGAAATGAGTACATAATTTAGGTATATTTTTGGTAATAAATCCAAAGAGAAAGCAATTATAAAAAAAATGATTGAGAAATTAGATTTGTTTGAGTATCAAAAAGAATATCTTCTTGGACGTTTTGTTGATATTATGTATGATGATTTTGATATTACTGCAATAAAAAACAAACTGGCATTCCATTTTTTTCGATTTACAGCTCTTGTTGCTGGGATACTTGTTCCTATTGTAACAAACCTTAATGATAATATTATACTTAGTTTTAACAAAACTTTAGTTTTAACAATTTTAGGACTTCTCTCTTCTATTTCATTTGGATTTTTACAAATTTTTCAAAATGAAAAAGTTTGGTTGCACCATAGAGAGATATTTGAAGTAATAAGAACAGAGGGATATATGTTTTTAAATTTAGCAGGAGAATATAGTAATAAAACACATAAGGAATCATACCCTGAATTTGTATGTAAAGTGGAGGATTTGATAAAATCTGATATTAGGAAATACATTCAAATTATTGATAAAAGAGAGAAAAATATCAAATGAGTGAATAAATTACTATAATAAATATACGTTTCTAAAACATAGCATTTTTTGCAATTTGCAAGTGTAGTATTAGTATTAGGGATAAAGTAGTAGTCTGGGAGTTTACCACGTTTCATATACTCATCACAATAAAATAAATATTTTACAAAATTTGGTTGTTTACTATTTAAAAATGTTTTATATTTGTTTTGTAAATATATGTTGTGTGAAACTTTAAAACAACAATAATATGACACTAATTTACAATCGACAAGGACAGACAATTGCATGGATAAACAGCACTAATATTTATAATTTATTAGGTCAACAAGTTTTAGGATTTATTAAGAATAATTTTGTTTATACATATAAAAATAGACATTTAGGGCGATTTAAAAATGTTTTTTTGAGACAAAAGAGGAAATGCTTTTGCTTATATTCTAGGTGCGAAAGGTGGGTTACTTCCTCATATTCCTCAAGTTTCTCCGATATCGTCATTATCAGTAATTCCTCTCGTATCACCAAAAGACAGTTTTTCTTGGTCTATTTGACATGGGGAAATATCATTAATTTTTAAATTAATTAACATGATAACACAAAAAGCTTTTTGGATTTCTTATGACCTCGGTTTAAAAGGTGATTATTCTGGACTTTACACTTGGCTTGACACAGTTAAGGCAAAAGAGTGTGGAAACGGTATTGCTTTTTTCTCCAAAGCATATAAAAACGACTTTATTGAGGCAATAAAAAATGATATTAAAAAATTTGTCAAACTCAATAAAACTGATAGGGTGTATTTGATTTATCGTGATAACGAAACAAAAAAAATAAAGGGGAAATTTTTATTTGGAGGGAGAAAAAGGGCTCCTTGGGAAGGTTTTGCTACTGGTATTCAAGATGTAGATGAAGACTTTGTTTAATGAATAAAATAGTTTTAACAGATACTTGTTTTTGGCTTGGCTTAGTTGACCCTAGGGACCAGTTTCACACTTCATCATTAGCAATTGCTGACTTGATTGAGAATTATGATGTTATTTTCCCTTGGCCATGTTTATATGAAACAATATCAACACACTTGACAAGAAACAGAACAAGGCTTTTATTTCTTGAAGAAATAATTTCAAAACCAAACATTGTGCTTTTGGAAGACAGTAAATATAAAGATGAAGCTTTAAAACAAGTGTTTTTATTTAATAAAATAAATGGTTTTACATATAGCCTGACGGATAGTGTAATAAGAGAGATTTTGAGAGACATAAATGTAAAAGTACATTATCTTGTAACATACAATGAGCGAGACTTTAAGGATATCTGTGATCAACGATTAGTTGAAATAATCACTGAGTAGCTATATTATAATACACATTTGACTTAATGGAAGATAATTAAAAATTTTACCTTGGATCAATTTCTGTGAAACTTGATAGTATTTTAGCCCCCTAATTCATCGGACAAAATTATAGTTTAAAAAATATAATTAATTTTGTTTTTATGAAGAAAAGACATTTTACATTAGAGCAAAAATTGGCTATTTTAAAAGAAGCCTCTGAAAATGGAGCAAATTTAACTCTTAAAAATTACCATAAGTTGTTCATTGTGTTGCATACATATAATTTTTTTTTCTATGTTTGCACTGTGGTTAATAAATTGTCCGAATAATAGGGGGGCAAACCAGTAGCCTATATTTGATTTCCGCTTACCAAGCTCTTTATCAATCAGTTTGGACAAACCACATTGCTCAATTTTTTCATTAACTAAAAATATTCCTCCGAAAGGTGTTAAAGTATTAGAAATTTTCTGTATTTTTACTATATTTGTTTTAAAATTAATATTACCAAGTTTAGTGATTTTTTTTAACTGCAAAAACCTAAAAAATAAATATTATGTCAAATTATATTTTATTAGAAATAGAAGGGAAACACTTGGAAAGTGCTTATTCAGTTTATATAATTGAGGTAAATAATAAAGAAA
>DAONZU010000174.1:0-4221 GCA_035406965.1 Bacteroidales bacterium | reverse complement strand
AACATTTGTGCTAAAAATCCGCCACTACGCCAAGCCGCAAAACGTTAGCGTTCATGCTAAAACAGACAGACAGCTTGACAATGAATAGAAAAATTGAAATGAAATGACAACAGAATTGAAAGAAATAAAAATCCGACCCTTTGCATTTTTAAAAACATCTTGCACATTGCACACATTTGCTTGCTCACACGAGCCAACACGAAAATCACCGCAAGCAAAAGAGTGCAATTTTGCCATCTCAATAAGAACACCTTTATTTGTAACTATATTCAATTTTTTAATAATTTAAATCAAATCAAAATGAAATCAAAACAAATTTTATTCATTGGCTTTATTGCCATTATTGCTTTTACTGGTTGCAAAAGCACAAAAAAACTTGAAAAGACAACAGGAGCGCAGGAAATAACAGTTCCTTTCTCTGATAATAAGTATAAATCCGACAAGGATTTTTTCAGAGCGAAACAAATGGGAAAAAGTCCTGACTTGGCAACGGCTAAAAAAATTGCTTTACAAAATGCAAAAGCCGAATTGGCGGGCAACATTAAAGCACTTGTTAAAAGAGTAACTGACCAATATACAAATCAGAGAACAGTTGGCAACAAACAGGACTTTGAAAACAAATTTGAAGAGTTATCAAGAGAAGTTGTTGACCAAACTTTGACAGATGTTAAAATGATGGATGAAAAAATATTTAAAGAACAAGATGGTTCTTACTCCTATTGGATAGCTATAGAAGTTTCAAAACAATCCATATTAGACGGAGTCAGCAATAATATTTCAAAAAATGAAAAATTACAATTGGACTATGATAAAAAGAAATTTGAAGAAATTTTCAATAGTGAAATGGAAAAGATGTCTAAAGAGTAATAATTTTATTCTTTGCTTTTTTCTTCTGTTGGCAGCAGAAAATTTGTTTGCTCAAAAGATTCTGCAAGTGAGCGGGATTAAAGGGTCTGCATACATTGCAGGTGATGTAAGTCCTAATCAGGCTAAAGCTCAGGCATTGAATGATGCAAAAATAAATTCTTTGAAAGCTGCTGGAATAGGAGAGTACATAAATTCATATCAATTACTTTTTACGAGTCAGCAGAAAAATGATTACTCACAATTCTTTAGTTCAGACATTCAATCTGAAATACAAGGTGCAGTACAATCGTATGAAATAAAAAACGAAAAAATATACTGCAAGAGTGAGTTTGAAATTATTTGCGAAATAACTATAGATGCTTCTGTGATAAAATACGAAACGAAGCCAGATATAAATTTTGATGCAAACATAGAAGGTCTAAAAGGCGTTTACAATAACGATGACAAATTAACCTTCTCTGTTAAAACAACTCAAGCATGCTATTTAACCATCTTCAACATAACTGACAAGGAAGCATTTATGTTGTATCCGAATTTCTATGAAAAGCAGTCAATATGCAAGCCGTTGGAAGAATGTAAATATCCAATAGCTAAAATTGATTATACACTTCACACCGAATTAAAATCACAGGAAACAAACCGGCTTATTTTTGTTTTTACAAAAACACAAATTCCATATATAAAAATGGATAAAAACCAAGTAACAACGAATGAAAATATCTTTAGTTGGATTTATTCGATAATGCCTGACCAGCGTAAAGTAGAATACTTAACATTAATAATTCAAAAATAGAAAATGGAAAATCAAGAAACAACAAATTTGGGAAACGCCGAAAAGCTAAGCGAATGTAAGTATGAATTGGAAAAATTTAAAATCACACTTGACTTTTTAAGATTTGAAGCAACAACATTGTGGCAGATATTTTCAGCTTACTTTGTGGCTCATACTATTATTATCGGCTTTATCTCATCTGCATTTGTTAAAAATAAAGCAGAAGATATTAATATAGTTTTGTTACTTATTGCAGGAATTGTTGGGCTGTTATTAGCAATCCTATGGTTAGGAACATTTCGTGGTAATTCCAAGTGGTATTATTATCGGATGGAAAATCAAGCAAAGAAGTCGGAAGAAGAATTTGTTAATTCAATTAAAGATGATAAATGGTTTTTGCTTAATAAAGATGCAGAACTATTTGCAAAAAAAAATTCCTTTATTTCAAATAAAGCTGCAGGATACTCTATGATTACAGTTTTTATTATAATCTACCTCATAATAATTTTCTGGTCATTTTGTAAATTAAATTGTAATTGTTAAATGTTTAAAAAATAAAAATTATGAAAACATTCCTTCTTGTTATTATGTTGTTTTTACAAACAGTTTTTGCTTTTGCTCAAAGACAAGAAAGTGCATCTAAAGAAATCAAAGATGCCATTGCTAAAGAGTTTAATCAATGGTTAGAAAAGGGAGAATTTGAAACAACTGCAGAATATGAATCGAGAATAAAAAAAGCAGATGAAAAATTGCAAGCAATTACAAATGAGGTTACCCTTTCAACAAAAACAAAATATCTCAAAAGAAACTTAGCCGGAGTATTAGGCGAATATAATGCAGACGATGAAACATATTTAATTGAAGTAAATTCTTCCGATGCTTTTTCTGCCGCTGTAGATCCGCAAAAATTAGTAATAAAAGTACCGCCTAAAATAGCTTCTATTCTGACGACAAGAATTGGGAAAGTACGTAGTTACCTAAATACATATGGGGGTATAAAAATTATTACAAATGATGTAACGATAATAAATGACAAATGGATATTAACGGATGCCTTGATTATATTTTATCTTAACCATAGATATGATAGCGATGCAGACACACGTAAAATAATAGTACAAAAAAAATCCGATAAGGTATTTTGTAAAACCATCTACGATAATGAAATGTTTAAAGCAATGGATTTAAAACAATGCACTAATGATAGCAAACTACCTGATGGAACTAGAACCAATAGTAGTGCTGGACCCCGTGGCGATTATTGTTATTATGATTGGAAATTATCCGAACAACCTAATTATAATCCCTCAAACGTAAAACCTATTTCTTTTAGTTTAGAAGATTTAAACATCATTCTTCCAACAATAAGTACGAATACTCAAACAGTAAATAGCATAACAGAACAAGTTCCCGATTTGGATATGAATCGCATCCAAACAAAAAATAAAAATTCAAATGCTTTTGCTATTGTAATTGGAAATAAAGATTATCAATACACAAAAAAGGTTTCATTTGCTATCAACGATGCACAGACGATAAAAAGATATTTAATCAATGTGTTGGGATATAACGAAGGAAATATTTTTTATCTGGAAAATGCAAGTAAAAGCAATTTTGAAACTTATTTTGGAACTAAAGAAAATCCACAAGGAAAATTATACAACAATATTAAACAAGGGATTTCGGATGTGTTTATTTATTATGCTGGTCACGGTGCACCAGGACTGAAAGACAATAAAGGTTATTTTGTTCCCATTGATTGCGACCCTCAATATGTTGAGCAGGGTGGTTACTCGCTTGACTTATTTTACAATAATATTTCTAAACTCAATGCAAAAAGTATTACTGTTATTACGGACGCTTGTTTTTCAGGTGCAGAAATTTTTAATAACATCAGTCCAATTGTCATTACTGTATCCAATCCCATTGCCGTTGCTGACAATTGCGTTGTTTTAACTTCAAGCACTGGTTCGCAGGTTTCATCTTGGTATAATGACAAACAGCACGGAATGTTTACTTATTTTTTCTTAAAAGCATTGGAGGACAAAGACAAAAGTGATAAAAACAAAGATGGCAAATTATCATTCCAAGAAATATTTGATTATGTTTCTGACAAGACAGAAGGAGTTCCGTATTATGCTCGCAGTATTCACGGAGTTGACCAAACTCCAGCTATACAAGGGACTGGAGTTGAAAATATTTTTATCGAATACAAATAGCAAACGAATACTTGTAGGCACATTGCCAAAGCCACACCAAGCCAACGCACAGACCAAAGCTTTGTCAAAGAGCCTGCAAGCTGACCCAAGGAAGAAAAGAAATTTTAAAAATGCCCCACCGCACAGAGAAAAGAAAAAATGAAAAATAAGGAAACTATAATATCGACAGAAAAACAAAGCACGAAACGCTAACAAAGGCTATATGCAATAAGGGTTTCAGTGGTAATTCAAGCATTCTGCCCCGCTCAAAATTTCGTGTCGGTGGACAGGAAAGTAGCCCGCTATCCCTTACTGCATATAGCCTCAGCCGTTAGCGTTCATTGTAAAAAGACAAACAGACGACAGAATGAGAAAAGAATTTTT
>DAONZU010000173.1:0-4224 GCA_035406965.1 Bacteroidales bacterium | reverse complement strand
AAATAATAGAGAAATAAATAACAAAAAACAATTATATTTGTACACTAAACACAAGGTTTTAAAATGAAAGAAACACTGACAATAGCTAAGTTAAAAGCAGAAGCCAAAGCTTTTTGTATTGCAGAGTCAAAAATTCAAAATAAATTTCTATTTGGAGTAACTGACGGAAAAGCTGTAGGTACATATATCGAACATAAGTTTCAAGAACAATTAAACTCAAAATACAAAACAACTATTGGTGCTACTGCAAGTGGAATCGATTTGCCATCAGAAGATATTTTAACAGATATTAAAGTTACATCTATTAGCCATCCACAATCATCTTGCCCATTTAAAGATGCTAAGCAAAAGATTTTTGGACTAGGATACAACTTACTTATTTTTGTTTATGACAAAATAGATGATCCCAAAACTAGAACTGCTAAACTTGATTTTGTTACTTGTATATTTATTTCAAAAGAACGAACAGCAGATTACACAACAACTTATCGTTTGCGTGAAATGGTTAAAGATAAGGCTAATATAGAAGATATTGTTGCTTACCTAAGCGACAAAAATATTCCTGCAGATGAAATAACTCTAAATCAGTTAGCAAAACAAATTCTAAAAACGCCTCCTGTTCAAGGATATTTAACCATTTCAAATGCTTTACAATGGCGACTTCAATACCAAAGAGTTGTTACACTTGACAAAAATGTGCAGGGAATTAGTAAAGTAATTGATAAAGCCAGCAAGTAATGAAAATATTTGAAGCAAATATTTCTTTACAAGTTTGTGAGTTTTTAAAAGATTTTTTTAACAATACTTCGTCTTTTGAAATTGCCAATCAAAAAATATTGGATTTCTTTGGCATCAATGATTTTTTTGAAAATGATAATGATTTTAAAGAATTAAAAAAATCTGTTTCTATTGTTTCCATAAATTCGGTTGCAGAACCTGACCGTGCAGAATATGGTGATTTTCAAACTAATAAAGATTTGGCAAACAAACTTGCAAAACGTCTATCCAAAAACAACATATTACCCGAAATTATTATTGAGCCGACATGCGGAAAAGGAAATTTTATCATTGCTTCTTTATCCAATTTTAAAACTGTTAAAAAAGTATTTGGAATAGAAATTTACAAACCTTACGTTTGGGAAACTAAATTTAGTATTCTCGATTATTTTCTTTCAAACCCCAACAACAATAAACCAGAAATCACAATTAAACATTGTAACATTTTTGATTTTGATTTTAAAACCATTTCTAAACAATACCCAAACGAAAAATTATTAATAATTGGAAATCCTCCTTGGGTAACAAGCTCAAAATTAGGAAGCCTTAACTCATCTAATCTTCCAAAAAAATCAAATTTCAAAAATCAAAATGGCTTAGATGCAATGACAGGCAAAGGAAATTTTGACATTGCCGAATATATAACTTTAATGCTTTTAGATGTTTTTCAAACACATAACGGACATTTAGCATTATTAGTAAAAAACTCAGTGATAAAAAACATTATTTTCGACCAAAAAGATGCAAAATATAAAATTGGGAAAATTGAAAAATACTGTATTGATAGTAAAAAAGAGTTTAATGTTTCGGTTGAAGCCTCTTTGTTTTATTGCCAATTAAATTCAACTCCAAGTTTTCAATGCAATGAGCTTGATTTTTATAGTTTAGAAAAAAATTCAAGTTTTGGCTGGCTTAATGCAAAGTTTGTTTCTAATCTTGCTAATTACAATGAAACTAAAGAAATTGATGGGCAATGTCCTTTTGAGTGGAGACAAGGAATAAAACACGATTGTTCAAATGTGATGGAACTTGAAAGAGAAAACGAGTGTTTTATAAATAAACTTTCACAAAAAATAAAACTTGAAGAAGATTTAATTTACGGGTTTTTAAAAAGTTCTGATTTAAAAAATACTGTAATTCAAAGCACTAGAAAACAAGTTATTATAACCCAAACAAAAGTTGGACAAGACACTTCATATATTCAACATTTGTATCCAAAAACTTACAATTATTTAAAATCGAATATTACATTTTTTCAAGCAAGGAAGTCAAGTATTTACAAAGGAAAACCTCCTTTCTCAATTTTTGGAATTGGAGATTATTCTTTTAAGCCTTACAAAGTTGCAATTTCGGGATTGTATAAAACATATCATTTCACATTGGTATTACCACAAGACAACAAACCTATAATGCTTGACGACACTTGCTATTTTATTGGGTTTGATAAAATTGAATTTGCAGTTTATACACTAATACTTCTCAACCATAGCAAGACAGAGGAATTTTTGAAATCAATAACATTTCCCGATGCTAAAAGAGTTTTTACTAAAGATATTTTAATGCGTTTGGATTTATTAAATATCGCTAAAACCATCTCACAAAAAGAAATTGAAGAACAAATAAATTTCTTAAATAACAAATATGACTTAAGCATTAATCTTTCTCATTGGAATAGTTTTATCAACACAATAACACCCCAAAAAGTAAAACAATTGACAATATTCTGATAAAAAAGGACTTTGACAATCATACTAATTATTTTAATCAAACATATTTTTCACAAATAATTATTTTATAAGAGAAAAAAAATTATCTTTGTGATACATTAAATAATGCAAAAATATGAATGAAAGAGTTTACATAAGACACTGGTTAGAGTTAAAACCATATAAAGTACAAACTCCAATTGACAACTACTATCTCAACATATGTAATGGTGTTAAAAAGACTTTTAGAAACAAGAGACACGCATCTGCTTTACAGAGATATTTGCATATTGATGAAATTGATTTATTATCTTGCTTTTTAACATCGTATTTCGAAGACTTAATTTCAGAGACAAATATTTGGAATTCTTTTGTGAGAGTTCATAAAAGATTGTATGGAAAGCAATTACCATTTTATAATTTAGACAATTATTATGAAGAAGAAATTAATCCTCAGGATATTAGTTTTTTAATCTGGTATTTTATAAACACTGCACAAAACAAAAAATTCGTTTCGCCTTTTAACGATTTTATTGTAGAAATAGCAGTAAATGTATTTGATGTGTTTGATAAAGAATGGGAGTTTGCTCCAGAAAATGAATATTTAAAAACATTTTACCAAATAGACCCAAAAGAAAACAATTATTATATCGCCAGAAATTTGATTGATACAGTACTGTTTGAAACTTACTTATTTTATCCTGACACGTATGTTGATTTACTTTTAGATGAAATTGAAATAGTTGAAGACGCTGAAGATGAAAGACTTATAGAAATGCAACTTAATGAAACTAGAGATGTAACACTACATAATGTTCATACCAAATTACTGGCTTTAAAAGGAAAAGAATGGGCAACTGAAATTTTAGGACAAAATCATCTTTTAAGTAAAGACTTACTAGCTATCTCGAATAGAATACAGGGCTTTTTCCTGTATAAAGGACAAGACAAAGACAATGTCTTCATTGAGCATATTGCTTCTGGTAAAAAATTTAATCTCACAAAGAAATCTTTTGATCATTCACATGAGCTGAAAAATGTGGATACAATTATGTACTTAGGTATCGTAATGTGGCAAAAAGAATGGTGGTTTTCTGGTGTATATTTTAACTTAGAATTTAATCCTGATATAATACAGCAAGAAAAAAACTCAGTAGAAAGCAAAATGACTGTCGATTTTTTAGACTATAATAAACAAGAAACAGATGAGATAATAGAACAACAATTTGCAGCATTTAAAGAGTTTAATAATGGTTCACAGATAGCATTTTTGCCATCAAATAAAATTGATGAATTTTATCAAAAATACATAGAATTTTATAATGGTACTTTTTTAAATATATCCAAAGAAAAAATAAAAAAGGCAGAACAAAAATTAAAAAATGAGGGGTATTTGGATACAGAATCTGAATCTGATAATTATTCTGAAATCTCAGAAACAGGATTAGCTTTCTACAACCCTGTTGGTGGAAGCGAAATAGCGCTTGATATAAACTCTGCATTTCCACTGCCATCAAATCCATATTTTAAAGAAGAAGAGAGCGAGCTACATGTAAAGCGTTTACTGATGGCTGATAGTTTATCAACAGAATTGGCTATGTTCTGCATTGATAATTGTAAAGACAAATTGTCATTCTTTAAAAATGAAGAAGGGAAAAAATACTTAGAAGATATTGATTTCTTATTAAGATTTTGGAAAAAGGATAATTATCACACAAAAATACGTATGACTTTTGTAGGG
>DAONZU010000172.1:0-4231 GCA_035406965.1 Bacteroidales bacterium | reverse complement strand
ACGATAAAAACAAAGATTTACAAGTGTTTAAAGACGAAATAAAAGAACTAATTTCACATGAAATTGTAAGTAAATATTACTACGAGACTGGCTCACTAATCTATGGTTTACATAAAGACCCTGAAATTAAAGAAGCCTTTAGAATCTTAAAAAATGAGGAGGAATATAAGGCTATTTTAACTCCATAAAAAAACTGTCTTAAAAATATCCAAACGCAGATTTCAATTGAATACTTCTAAGACAGTTCAATTATTTTGCTCTAAAACACGTTTAGAAATAGCTTGATAGTTTTTGCTTTTAAAAAAACTATTTCTTTTCTACTTCTTTTGTTACTTGTTGTTCTTTAACATGAGTTTTAGCACTAGGGCAGTCAGTAGTAGTTTTAATACCAGAACCTCCAGTGCTAGTCTTAACTCCTGCACAGCCAGCAGCTTTAGCACCAGGACAACCAGTATTAGCTTTAGGACAGCCTGTATGTTTTGCATCTTTGCTTTGTACATCTTTAGGTTTGTAAACACTTGCTTGATATTTTATTTCTCCTAAAGAAGCAATAAGTTTATCCACATCTGTTTTGTCGTTGCGATATTTTACAACCACCAAATCTGTCTCGTGATTTGCTTCAACAGCCGTTACACCTTTTGTATAAGACAACTGTTTTTTTACTTTTTCTGCACAATTTCCGCAATCCATTTTGCAGCTTAAAACTACTTCTGAGATTTTAGAATCTGTTTTTCCTGCTTTTTGAGCATTTTGTTCTTGAGCATTTACAACAGCTATAGCTAAGAACATCATTGTTAAAATTAAAATTGTTTTTTTCATACTTTTAAAATTTAATTTATTATTAAAATGTTTAATTATTTTCTTTTTTCTCTAATGCAAATCTTATTCCAATATGAAATTTACGCCCATGTATAGGTCCCCAAATCAACGATGAATCAAAATAATCTCCATATGGATTTATTGCATCAATAATAGGATTTTTTTGTACAAAGTTAAAAATATTTTCAACACCAAGATATATTTCCCAAAATTTAAAATATTTTGTTACTTGAACATTCATAATATAATATGAGGGAAATTCTGTTTCTAATCTGTAATCCACAGGATTTCCTTCTGTTGAAGGAATTCTGCCAGGTCCATTGAGTTGTGTTGTAAAATCAAACTGCCATTTTTCCAAAGGAGTTTTATATGACATGGTTAATAAGCCCTTAAATCTATTTGTTAATGGTGCTTCAAGTAATTTTCCTCCAATGGTTTGTTTCACATCATTATATCGAAAAGCAACTGTTGCATCTAAGCCTTTTAGTATGGTATAACTTGCTTCTATTTGATAAGTATTTGAATAAGATTTCCCGTCTAAATTATAAAATTTAACTTCGCGTATTGATTCAAAGTCTGCAATAATTTGATTTATAAATTGAGTTCTGTAAAACTCTGCATTTATTGTCATATCTCTATTCCCGATAGGAATATACCAAGTAATATTACTTCCAAAATTCCAAGCTTCTTCTAATTTTAAATCTGGAGCAATTATAAATTTTCGAGACGAAGCCAATAAATAATTATTTTCAGCCAATACATTTGCATAACGGTAACCTTTTCCAACAGAAGCGCGCCAAGACAAAGAGCCTGTAATATTATATTTTATATTCAATCTTGGTGTTATCAAAAGTCCTTCTTGATTATGGTAATCGGTACGTAAGCCAGCAATTAAATGCAAATTAAAAGGAAAATTCGCTGTGTATTGAAAATATCCTCCAGGAACTATTTCTTGATTTAACATTGTAGAATCTTTAAGCAGTTGATTCAAATTTTCGTATTTAAAACTTAATCCTGCATTGTATTTATGGTCTTCATTACCAGCAAAAGCCGATTGCCAAATAATGTTTAAATAAGCCGATTGTTGTGTTGCATCAAAATTTGTTTTGCCATAAATAGAATTTTGGTCGTGATAAGTAAAGCTACTTACCATAGCTAAACTCTTATAGTCTTTTTTCGGAAAAACATAACCCATTTTATAAAAACCTTGAAATCTTTTTGTTCCTAAAAATATTTTATAAGGATTTGTAATTTCATTATTTTTTAAAAATTTAGATGTTTGTCCGCTTTTTCTTACCTCATCAATATACTGAGCCCCAAATCTAATTGTCAAATACTCACCTAAATAATCCCAGCGATTAAACAAAATATTTTGCCTCATTTTGGGCATATCCATAAAGCCATCTTTATTATCATCAACTTCTAAAAAATCATTTTGCGAATGAGCAAAAATCATTGTTGACCATTTAGGATTTACAATAAATGATGCATCTATATTTGTTTCCGCTCTTGAAGATGAACTAAAAAATTGATTGAAAGAAAGAGCATCAGAAGTTTTGGGTTTTTTATATTCGATATTTATTTGTCCAGTAATTGCATCATAACCATTTATTACTGCCGAAGTTCCTTTTGAAACTTGAATAGACTCCATCCAAGGTCCGGGAATATAACCTAAAGCATAAGGTTGAGACAGTCCATATAAATTAGGAATATTTTCAGTCATCATTTGAACATATTTTCCTGCCAAGCCCAAAAGCCTTATTTGTTTTGCTCCTGTTGTTGCATCGCTATACGAAGCATCTACAGAAGCATTTGTTTCAAAACTTTCCGACAAATTACAACAAGCTGCCTTACACAATTCTGCACCAGAAATTGTTTGAACATTTCCCACTTCCATACGTGAATAATGAGTTCCTGACCTACGTTCACCAACAATAACCTCATCTAAAATTATATTGCTATTTAATAAAACTTCTAATTTTTGATTATTTTTTAAAACTTCTATTGTGTCTGTATTATAGCCAACAAAGCTAAAAATCAAATTATTACTTTCCTTAGGTTTTGGCAACTCAAATTTACCATAAATATCGCTTGTTGTACCGATATTTGTGTTTTCCCACCATATATTTACTCCAAACATTGGCTTTTTATCCGAGTTGTCGTAAACAATTCCTGTAACTTGTGCATTAAGTGTTAATACCAATAATGCATTAAAAATAATGCTAAATATTTTTTTCATATTTCATTCTGTTTTTATTTGATTAATACCAATTTTAAACTAATAAAATCGGAAAAATCATAATCTAAAAACAGAAATCAAGGCACAAACATCTTGCCCTACAGCTTGATATGTGAATAAAGAGGGGATTTTTAATAAAGTTTCAAAAAAACTATTAAATGAAAAATATTCCTTATTTATATCTATTGGAAATACTTGTAAATTAAAATTGTCAAGAAATTTTATTTGTGGAATTTTTACAAGTTCATATTCAAAAAACAATTTGTCAAAAGAATAGAAAAAAACTTTTGCATGCTCCAAGTGGTCGTCATCAGAGTTAGAACACAAGCAATTGGAATGAGAATGGTCGCAAGCATTACAATGTTTATGGTTATGTGAATATTCTCCAAATTCAAAAAATGTAATTTCGCTATGTTCCTCATTGCAAGTATTACATAAATATTGTTCAACAAAAAAACCATTTGTAGAAACAAACAAAATTAGTGTTGTAAATAGAATAAATATGTTCTTCAATAAGTTCATTTCATTGCAAAAATATATATTTAATTCAATTAAAACAAAAGATAATATTGTTTGTTGTTTTATAGAAATTTTATTTTTCTTTATTTTTTAATTCTAAAAGTCTCTTTAATTCAGCTATTTCTTTATCCTTTTCAGCCAATGACTTATCTTTTTCTGCCAGTGACTTATCTTTTTTAGCTATTGTTTTATCTTTTTCTGCTATTATTTTTTTGCTGTTTTCAATAATTTTATCTTTTTCTGCTATTTTTTCATCTTTTACTTCTAATTCTTTAAAGTAGTCGTCTTCCATTATCATTTCATCTCGTACTTGACTTGAAGCATAAGCCTCTTGTAATTTACGAACAATATGTTTGTGTTCTTCTGAAAAATTTTCAGAATTTACATTCAAAATATGGTTGTCGTTGGTAATATTGTCTTGGTCGAATATGCTAAGTAAGTTTTCCAAATCATTTCTTCGATTTTCTTTTAATTGTTTTATTTGAACTATCCACGATTTGTGATTTAAACTTTGAATAAATTCATTTTTACTACTTAACTCCTCGCCTGTTGCTTGGTCGCTAACAATATGGTCAACTTTTATTACAGGACTGTTTGATAAACCTATATCATAATTTAATAAATAAATACAGTAAATTTGCCTTGCTTTTAGTC
>DAONZU010000171.1:0-4254 GCA_035406965.1 Bacteroidales bacterium | reverse complement strand
GACCCGGAATGGATGTTTGGATTGCAACGAGAAAATGGGCAATTAAATTCAGCAGTGGGAGGATATTTTGATATTGTGGTTGGGAATCCGCCGTATGTGGTAATAGAAAAAAGAGTATTTAAGGAAAATTATAGTTTTTATAAATTACAAGAAGGTAAAATCGATCTTTATCGTCTTTTCATTGAACTGTCAGTAACTTCTTTGTTGAAAAACAATGGAATTTTATCTTTTATCACACCAAACACCTTTTTAACTATTCCAAGTTGTAAAAAATTAAGAAAATATCTATTGGAAAATTCTACCTTCCTTTTAATAAATGATTATGATATAAGTGTGTTTAATGCTTCTGTAAATAGTGTAGTTTTTGTAATTAGCATGATGAAAAGTATTAATTACAATACAAGTGTCGGATTTATAGATAAGGATGGTGAAAAAAGATTTTCGATGAATCTAGAGAGTTCGTTAAAAAATGAGAAGTTTGAAATTTTTATTAATATGAATAATTCTTCAAAATCTATTATTAATAAGTTATTAGTTAATAACATTCAACTCAAAGATATTGATAAGTTAGATTTTTGTTTAGGCGAACAACCATATCATAATACTATTCACAGCCAAGAACAGATCAAAAATCGTTTTTTACATTCAAAATTCAAAGTAAATGACAACTTCTTAAAAGAATTTGGTGGAAAAAACATTTTAAAATACCACCTAAAAGAAAAAGATGATAATTGGTTAGATTACAGTGCAGAATTATATACTAAACCTGACATCAAATACTTTTCAAACAAAAGAATATTATTGAGAGAAATTATTGGTAAAACACTTACAGCGACATATGTTGAAAATACGTTTTTAGTGAATAAATCAGTCTATGTTATTATATTTAATGGTTCAGATGAAGAGAATTTTCTTAAATATCTATTAGCTTTATTAAACTCAAAGATCATAGGGTTTTATGTATCTAACTTTGGAGATAAAGCCAGACAAACATTATTTCCAAGAATAACTATGAGAACTTTGAAATCAATACCTATACCACACATTGACAAGCTACATCAACAACCCATCATTACTCTTGTCAGTCAAATCCTTGATGCTAAAAAAGAAAATCCACATGCCGATACATCTAAATGGGAAAATGAAATTGACCAATTGGTATATCAACTTTATGAACTTACAGATGAAGAAATAGCAATAGTGGAAGGGAAAGAGTAAAATAGTTTTTTTATTTCAGAATAAAAACATATATATGAAATATTTTTGTACTTTTGCATTGCAAGATGTATTACAGAAGAAAAATATTATTGGCTTTGTTGGGTGTGTTTGACGGGCAACTTACCGCCAAACAGTTTCAAAAATACTTATTTTTGTTCACTCATAAACAGGAAACGAAGTCTTTTGATTTTGTTCCGTATCGCTATGGCTGTTTTTCGTTTCAAGCCAATCAAGATATGGTAATACTTACCAAATACGGTTTTTGTAAGATTGTACAAACAGAAAATGGCAGGTTTTATAAGCTGACGAATGAAGAGGAATTTATTAGCACGCTTAAACCGGAAGACAAAAAAAGTCTTTTTGATGTGAAAGCTCAGTTCGGTAATTTGACACAAACGGATTTAATTCGCTACACATATCGTCAATATCCGTATTATGCCACAAAAAGTACTATTGCAAAAGATCTATTGAACAGCGAAGAACTCAGTGCTATTGAACAACAAAAGCGACACTATCTCGAAAAACAACTTTTTACTATCGGCTACGAAGGAATTTCCTTGGAAACTTATATAAACAAGCTGATAATTAATGATGTACATGTGTTATGCGACGTTCGGAAAAACGCTTACAGTCAAAAATACGGTTTTTCTAAAAAAACTCTTGAGCAGGCTTGTAAAGGTGCTGATATTGAATATATCCACATCCCTGACTTAGGTATTGTTTCTGACAAGAGAAAAGAACTACACACACAAGCAGATTATGATAGTCTATTTCAGGAATATAAAGAAACGACTTTGGCAGAAAACAAAGAATCACTTCTCAATATTCGGACTTTGTTAAATAATGGAAAGCGAGTAGCTCTGACTTGCTTTGAGAAAGACCCGAAACAGTGCCACCGCACTTGTGTAGCGAATGCTCTAATGCAATTGCCCGAAACTGACTACAAATTAGAACAACTGTAAACCCATGGCTCTTACTCGAATTCTTATATCTGTAAAAACATATCCCACGCTTTCTGCTACTTACGACGAATTAGTTTGCACAGCAGGTTTTAAAGAAGATGGTTCGTGGGTTAGAATATATCCTGTTCCTTACCGAAAGCTAAAATATGCCGACCGATATGAAAAATGGCAATGGATAGAAATAGATATTGTTCGCAATACAAAAGATTTCAGAAAAGAGAGTTATCGTCCGGCTGATTTAGACAAAGATATAATTATTGGCGAAAGTGTTCCTACTATAAAAAACTGGACACTACGAAAAGAAATTGCTCTTAAAAATGTTTATACAGATATGTCGATTTTAATTGAAGAAGCAAAAGATGAGAGCATTGGAACATCCTTAGCCGTATTCAAACCCAAAAAAATTATCGACTTTATATGGGAGCCATGTGAACGAGAATGGGATAAGAAAAAACTTGATGCCATTATTGCAAAACAAGCACAAGGTAGTCTGTTCGACAATGAAGAAACTAAAAGAATATTTCAAGTAGCAAGAAAATTACCCTACAAATTTTCTTACGTTTTTACCTCCGATGACAATAAAGAGCGTACTCTAATGGTAGAAGATTGGGAATTAGGTGCTTTATACTGGAATTGCTTAAAAAAAACAAAAGGCAATGAAGAGTTAGCTTGTCAAAAGGTAAAAGAAAAATACTTTGACCACATGGTAAATAAATGTGATTTGTACTTTTTCCTTGGCACTACTCAAAAATTTCATAATGTTGGACCTAATCCATTTATAATTATCGGTGTGTTTTACCCTCTAAAAGAAGATAAAACACAACTTTCATTATTTTAGGAATATTATTTAAAAATATCTATATCTGCATTATACTCTTCTCTGCTGATTATATTTTCTATTTCAGGGTCGATGATTTTCACTTCATCATAGTTTAAATTATAGAGTTTGTACACAAGAGTGTCGATTTTATTGATTATATTATCTCTATCTATATCCTTTGACAAATTAAGTAATTTATCTACATAATTTACTAATAAATCTTGTTGAATTTCATTAGCAATTTTAATTGGAATTTTGCGTAAAAATGTCAATTTTACTTGTGCAAAAACTTTACCTTTTTCCGCAATTAATAGGTGATATAAATGATTTCCCAATTTGGAATTTAGGACTGAAAGAATATATTTTAGCTTAAACCTTTCATCTTTCTTGATCAGTGAATGAACAGAATCGATGCAATAGAATGGTTGCTCTATATATGTGGCAATTATATCAGCAGATGTTTGTCTAAAAAAATATTTTGGGACTTTCAAAAAAAACCTGATTTCTTTTACACCAAAGCCAATCACCATATTCAATATAACTTCCACTCCATTTATGCTCATATTTAAAAATTTCTCTACCTCTAGTAACAGGTTTTGAAAATTGACTTACTGCACTATCCCTAAAATAGTCTATTTTTTCTCCTTGAACTTTTGCATATACAGTTATTCCTTGGGTACTGCTTATTATATCACCCAGTGGAAGACAGTTAATTGAGAATTTGCGTAATTTGTTTTTGTTTTTTATTGCAGTAATATCAAAAGTATCATATGAGAAATCACCTTTTTCAAGCAATACATATTTGTTTAGTATTAACTTGCCAAATGCGTATGAATAAGACGAAAATTTAGATTCTGTATTATTGTTTCCTTTTTTTAAAAGTGTAATGCTATTATCCACAACTGCCGATTCAAAGATGCACTCTATTCTATCAGTTATCTCAATTATTGATGTGTTATTCATTAACCATTTTCTTAAATTTATAAACTGACTGTAAACAGTAAATGTATGGGGCGTTATATATGAAATAATACCAGATTTTATAAGTAAATCAACTCCTTTTTTAAAAAAGAAAATATACAAATCATAATGTCCAGATAAAACTTCCTTATAACTATTTTGAAAAAAAAATTTATCATTACTATCTGATATTTCTTTATATGGAGGATTAGAAATCACAATATCAAAATATCCTCCCTCTGCTGAATTTAATTGCCCATTTTCTCGTTGCAATCCAAACATCCATTCCGGGTC
>DAONZU010000170.1:0-4287 GCA_035406965.1 Bacteroidales bacterium | reverse complement strand
ATAAACGATACATTTAACAGAAAAAACATGACTATTTTATGAAAAAATTATTTTTTATATGTGTTTTTATCTTTTTCAGTACTTTAATAAAATCTCAAGACACTTTAATTTTTAAAGGTAAAATTTTCACACCAATATTTTTAATCGACATACAACGTTTTAGGTTCGAAGAACTTGTATGTTATGATTTTTGGTTTCATGGTGGTTTTGAAACTTTTTGGCTTCCAATAGATGAACATTTTAACTACTTACCTTATAGCAAAAAGTGCCTATTTATTTCAAAAACTTATTATAGTGGTTTGCGTCTTGACAAAGACTTTGTTATAGAAAATAATTGGGATTCTTTTGAGTTACCATCGATTCATAAAAGAGAAATAACACACGACTCACCTGTTTTTGAATCATACGAGTTAACTGTTGGAAATATCTTTAAAAACTATTGTAATTGTGATAAAGTTCATTTTTATATTTTAGATGTTGAATTTAAATACATTTATTTGGGAGCATATAAATGGGACATTTTTAACTTTAATGGAAAAAGCACAAAAGACCTGTTATTTTTTAGACATAAAACTCCAGTATATTTAATTACCGAAATAATGTATATGAAGCCATATAAACCAAAGCAATCAACAAATCCATATCTTATTAAATATACAGAAAGAAGTGATTCACTATATAATAATTATTTCACATTTATAAAAAAAGACAGTAGTGAAATTGAAGGCAGATTTACACAATATTACATACCAGACTATCAAAATCAATATGCAGGTGGAGGAAGTTTTGTAGAAACCAAGCAGTTTCTTATACTTGATTATGCTCCACCCCCTTTAAAAGACACAATAATTTATACATATAATGAACAACATCCTGACAAAATTTATCTCAAAATGAAAAATCGTTGGGGAGAGCCTATAATTCCTTATCCAAAGATAACAATATTTGACTCTTTAAATAACAAAACTAATTACCGTCCAAACATTGCTAGCCACCCACTATGGGATATTGAATTTCCATACGACAGCTTAAACTTTATTACTATACGTATTAAATTTATGTCAGATAACAATGAGTATGAAATAAAAATTCCAAATAACATAAATGAAATTACAATAGTTAAAAATATGAAGCATGACAAAATAATTTATTTTGATGAAAAAGTAAAGTTACGCAAACTAAAAAATGGGAATATTTTGAAATGTAAAAATAAAAATACTTTTAAAATATTAGAAAAAGCAAATCTATAAAAACACATATTATTATTTCCAAATAAGTTTACATTATAAAAGAAACTTTTCCCATATGCAAAAAAGTTTATCTTATAAAATAAATGTATCATTAAGCTTTTTAATAATTTTAACAAAATAAACTTCTCAATTATAATAAAATTACTATTTTTACGCTTTTATTTTTAATTCATAAAATAAATATAAACTATGACTGAAAAATTATTTAAACGACTAGATTATGCAGTCGGCTGGTTCACTTTCCTAGTTGCTGCAACAGTATATTTATTAACTATTGAGCCTACAGTTAGCTTTTGGGATTGTGGTGAATTTATTTCTTCATCTAATAAACTACAAGTAGGACACCCTCCTGGAGCACCATTTTTTATGTTAATTGCGAGAGCTTTTGCAATGTTAGCCAGCGGACCCGATAAAGTTGCTCTTATGGTCAACTCATTTACTGCAATAGTTTCTGCATTTACAATAATGTTCTTATTTTGGTCTATAGTTTATTTTGCAAAAAGAATGATTGCTCCTAATGAAGATTATACAGTTGGAAAAACTATCGCCATTCTTGGAGCTGGTCTATTAGGTGCTTTAGTATATACTTTTTCTGATACTTTCTGGTTTTCGGCAGTTGAAGCTGAAGTTTACGGTTTCTCATCTTTCTTTACTGCTATAGTGTTTTGGGCAATTTTAAAATGGAGCGACGAAAAAGACCCCATAAAAGAAAATAGATGGATAGTATTAATTGCACTTTTAGTGGGAATGTCGATTGGCGTTCACTTATTAAACCTTCTAACTCTTCCTGCAATTGCTTTTGTTTATTACTATAAAAAATTCAAACCATCTACTCTTGGATTTATAATAACCACAGTAATTTCACTTTTTATAATTGCAATGTTAATGTGGGGAATAATCCCTGGAGTTGCAATTGTAGCTTCAAAATTTGAATTGTTTTTTGTAAATAGTTTAGGATTTGGATATAATACAGGCTTAATTATTTGGGCTATTTTAGCTTTTGCAAGTTTGGGAATAAGTATTTACACGTCACAATACTCAAAGAATAAAACTTTAAATTATATTTTTCCTAGTTTAGCTATTATTTTAATAGGAGCACCATTTATATCCGACAGCACTATACTTAACATCTTAATACTTGGAGCCTGCATAGCAGGAATTGTATATTTAGCATCAAGAAAACGTGAAATTCTCAACTTAATCATGTTGTCTTTTACTATGGTTATGATTGGTTATTCTAGCTATGCTATTATTGTAATTCGCTCAAATGCAAATCCGCCAATGGATCAAAACAGTCCTGATGATGTTTTTAACTTGCTATATTATCTAAATCGCGAACAATATGGTGACCGTCCACTAATGTATGGTGAATATTACAATGCTAGATTCGAAAAATATGAAAAAACTACACCAGTTTATGTAAAACGTAATGGTGAATATCAAATTGTTAGTTACAAACAAAAACCTACTTACAAAAAAAGCGATTGTACTGTTTTCCCAAGAATGTATAGTCCTGAACCAAAACATATTGAATATTACAAAGAATTTGGAGGAATAAAAAACACTCAACGAAGACCAACATTCTTAAATAACATAAAATTCTTTGTAAATTATCAAATAAATTGGATGTATTGGCGATATTTTATGTGGAATTTTGCAGGAAGACAAAACGACATTCAAGGACATGGAAACGTAATTCATGGGAACTGGATTTCTGGAATTAAGTTTATAGATAATAATAGGCTCGGCGATCAAGATAAATTGCCCGACTATCTAAAAGAAAACAAAGCAAATAATAAATATTATATGCTTCCACTACTTTTAGGATTAATTGGTTTAGGCTATCAACTCTTTAAACACATAAAAGACTGGTGGATAGTTACTTTATTGTTTATTTTAACAGGAATAGCTATTGTAGTTTATCTAAATCAAACACCCGAACAACCGCGTGAACGAGATTATGCTTATGCCGGATCATTTTATGCTTTTGCCATTTGGGTTGGACTTGGAGTTTTAGGAATTTATGAACTACTAAAAAAAGTTAGTCCTGGAGTGGTTGCAGGCTCTGTAGCTACTTTAATTACTCTACCTGTCCCTTATATAATGGCTAAAGAAAATTGGGACGACCACGACAGAAGCAATAGATATATTGCAAGAGACTTTGCTTATAACTATTTAATTTCTTGCGCACCAAACTCTATATTATTCACTTTTGGTGATAATGACACTTTCCCAATTTGGTATGCACAAGAAGTAGAAGGAGTTAGACCTGACGTTAAAGTCTGTTGTTTGCCATATTTTGCCTCAGACTGGTATGTAGATCAAATGAAAGCAGCCAGCTACGATGCAGCACCTATGCCACTAACTTTCGAAAGACCAAAATATGAACCTTCGGTTAGAGATATTGTACATTATGCATATAGAGATATTCGCAAAGATGAAGAACATATTTCTATTGACAGCTTATTAAACTTTATTGCTAATGACGATATTAGCACTCAACGATACAATGATGACACATTTTATCTTTATCCTAGCAATAAATATTATATTTTGGTTGACAGTGCTAAAGTTGTTGATAATAAAACTGTAAAACCCCAAGATGCAGGTTTAATAAGTACAAGAATAAACGCTGATTTGGATAGAAAATATCTTGTCAAAAACGAAATGATGATGCTAGATTTTTTACGTACTAACGATTGGGAAAGACCTATATATTTTACATCGATAGGTGGTTCTACTGCTGTTGGACTTGATAATTATTTCCAAAATGAAGGTTTTGCATATAGATTAGTTCCTATCAAATCAAGTTCAAGAGGAAGAATTGATAGAGATATAATGTATGACAACTTAATGAATAAATATAGATGGGGAAATATGAATGACCCAAACATATATATTGACCATACAATAAATAGGACTACTACTGTTGTTAGAATTAGAGAGAACTTTTCAAGCTTAGTATTAGAATTTGCAAAAGTTGGCGATACTGTTAAAGCAAAAAATTTACTAGCTAAATGCGAAGAAATAATGCCAA
>DAONZU010000169.1:0-4297 GCA_035406965.1 Bacteroidales bacterium | reverse complement strand
AACGAAGTTTATCCTTATGCTGCATCGCTTTGTAATACTATTCGCCAAAACGACATTTGCTCACAAATTATTTTCTTTATGACATGGGGACATAAAAACGGCGATGCTTCCAATTGTCCATACTATGAGCCTCTTTGTACTTATGAAGGAATGCAATGGCGTTTGCGTCAATCTTATGTAGAAATGGCAGAAGATAATCAAGCTTGGGTTTCGCCTGTAGGAATGGCTTTTGCACAAATACGACAAAGTAATCCCGAAATAGAATTATACTCATCTGACAATTCACACCCAAGCGTATATGGAACTTACCTAGCGGCATGTACTTTTTATTCAACAATATTCCATAAATCGCCTGTAGGTGCTAGTTATATAAGTCAAGGAATTGAAGCAAATGAAGCACAAATTTTACAAAATACAGCATGGAATATTTTTGTCGATAGTTTAAGCACTTGGCAAGTCGATACTACTAAAGTAAAAGCAGATTTTGAACATCTTATTGCTTTAGATAAACAAACAGTAGAAGCAATGTTTTTAAATACTTCTCAAAATGCCGACTCTTGCTTTTGGGAATTTGGAGAGGGAACAGAATTATGGCAATATGAAAATAGTATGAATAATTTTGTCGAACACGCTTATCCTGATGTGGGACAATACGATGTTTGCTTAACTGCTTATAAAGGAAACTGTGAGTATGATAAAATTTGTAAAACTTGCTATATCTCCTATAGTTCTATAATTGAAAATAATTTAACTAAAATTAATATTTACCCTAATCCAAGTTTAGATAAAATAATTTTTGTTGAAAATGCTGAAAACCAAGTTTGCTCTATCTTTGATTTGGCAGGCAGAAAGATTTGTCAAAAAGAAATAAAAGACAAAACATTGAACTTAACTGATATAGCAAATGGAATGTATCTAATAGAAATAAATTCAGAAACATTTAAAATACACTTGAAGTAGATTTGAGAAGAAGAACCAAAACAAAAAGAGACTGTTTTTAAAAGTAGTCTCTTTTTTGTTTTCAGCCTTGTAGCAAGTAAACCGAACAATTATGTCTTGCCCGCAAGGGTACTTC
This sequence comes from Bacteroidales bacterium, assembly GCA_035406965.1. Taxonomy (GTDB): domain Bacteria; phylum Bacteroidota; class Bacteroidia; order Bacteroidales; family ML635J-15; genus Bact-19. Next base: position 3,222 of record DAONZU010000169.1, on the reverse strand, counting down.
AGTTAAAAATTAAAAGCATTGTGTTGTCCTACAGACAAGCCACTCCAGCTCGCTCGGATTTGCAATCCGAGTGTAACATTACTAAGCACTCGGATTGCAAATCCGAGCGAGCGGGGTTGTGTGAAAAATTGGAGTGAGCAGAGTGAGCTTGCGAACTCTGCGAAGCAATAGACGCGCCAGCCTCTTTTAACTTTACCTTCGATGAGCTCGCAAGCTCGGTTCGACACTTCAACTTCGTTCAGTGCATCGCTTTTAACTTTACCTTCGGTGAGCTCGCAAGCTCGGTTCAACTTTTAACTTTTAACTGAATATGCGTCAGCCCCTTTTAACTTTTAACTTTTAACTTTTAACTGACCTTGTGAGCCATATAGGATTTGAACCTATGACCCCTAGCCTGTCAAGCTAGTGCTCTAAACCAACTGAGCTAATGACTCAAAATTTTATGCAAAACTAATGTTTTTTTAGTTTATCTCAAAAAAGTTTTATTTTTTTCTCATTTTTATTTGTTTTTTAAAAAAAATAGATTATATTTGAAAAGAAAATATTTTAGTATGAAAAACAACTTAAAATATGAACAAAAAGATTTATTTTCATTGAGAAAGTTGTTTTTTAATTTATTTTACATAACACTTACCCCCCCCCGCACCTTCTAAAAACCTTGCCACACAATGGTTGTAAAAAACTTCATCATTTCAAAAGCAGACATGAATACAAATTATCAAATAAAAAAGTTGACAAAAATTGTTGTAAAACAAATAAAAATACCTATGTAAAAAAATTAATAAAACAATTAAAAGAAAAACCTGGAACTTAACATAGGCGACTTGTCTTTGAAGCTTTAACAAGACCAGTCGCCGTAAAACTAATGCTTTCACAAGCAATGTTTAAGCTACAACAGAGTCTAAAAATAGCTATTACAGTAAACTCTGTTGTAAGGAAAAATAAGAGTAATAGCTATATTGTGAAATTTATGCTTGATTTTATAATGAATAGTAAATAAGTAAAAAAAATAGAAATTATGAAAAAAATATTTTTGATTTTAATAGCAATTTTAATGGCATCGTCTTTATTTAGTAAACAAGTAACAATTATAAAAGAGGGAGGTAAACTTAACAAAGATGGCACCGTAACGTACGATGATATTAAACAACAATTTACCAATGGCGAGTTAACATATCAACATTGTTTAAGAAGAGGACATGAAAGATGTCCAAAAGTTGGAATTGTTACTATTGGAACTGGTGTATCAATTGACAAGTATATTGAATTAGCAGAAGAGGTTATAGCTAAAAATCTTGAAAAAGGAATAACTACAGGGAAAATATCTTATCCATCCGACAATATTATGATTTATTACAAAGAGGCATCCTTTGTTTTGGACAAAAACGGAAAAGAAACAGATAAAATTGAGTATCATATGACAATTGAGTATTAACACGAACGAAAAGGGTTTTATATTAAATTAATATAAAACCCTTTTATCATTAAACATATTATAAAATATTATGCTTAAAAAATTCACACTACTTTTACTTACACTAATTATCGGCAAGCTAATGTTTTGTCAACATTTTAATGTAATAAAGACAATTGAACTAGAGACATTATATGGAGAACAATTTTATGCTTACTATGATAGAATACAAAGCGAAAACAAAACTATTATTCCAATATATCCAATATATGAAGATGATTTTGAAAATATGATATATGTCGTAATTGACAGTTTGGACAATTTCTCTTTATTGCAATGGAAACGTGAAGCAGACAAAGATGGTTATAAAGACACTCCTATAGCAGGAATATTTTTAGATAATAACAAGGGTATATTGATATCTGAATATTTATATTATTTTCAAATAAAAGGCAAACAAATGTTAACAACAAAAAAAATAAAACCTCCAAATCAATCTAAATATGGAGAATTCTATGAGATATACCCGTTAGGCGATAATTCTTCAAAATATGTTTTATTAGCAAATACTTATAATTGTAGTTCTAGAAAAACTATTTATGATATTTTCAGGTTTGCAAAATTCAACATAAAAAAGAAGAAAATTGAAAAAAGCATTAATATCGACGTTGGAAAAGGCATCTTTCTATCACATTTTAGTAATCATATGATATCAACTTCAAAAAATAATATTGCTATTTCACACCCTTGCAAACCAGAAGTGTATTTGTTTGATAATGACCTAAATCTTCTTGATACAATTGTTATAGATTATCCAAATATTTTCAAAACAAAAAATCTATTAGATTCAATTTTAACAGATACATTAATTCTTAAAAATAGATATATGACGATTAATTTATTACAGATATTACATAACAACAACATTATGAAATATCCAAGAATAGATAAAGTCGCATTTATTGACGAGGATTTATTATTTATTTTTGTAAAACCAGATGCTGTTGTAGATACAAATAATAATTGGCATAGAAATCACTTACATTATGTATATTCTTTATCAAACAAAGATTTTTTTGAAACAAAAGGAAAAATAAGCAACTTTGATGCTATTAATTCATCACAACCATTAATTTTTCACAATAATAAAACTGTTGCTGTTTGGGATAGCGTTGACACAAACAACCTTTTTAAATATTACATTTCATTTTGCGAAATATCAATAGACTTTAATTCTAAATACATAGATACAATAGACCTATCTATTTTACCACCTTTTTTGCATTTAAAAAGCATAGATTCTTTGAATAAAAACCAAAATTATGAAAAATTTAACTATATTATGGTAGCAAATTATGCTGCATGTAGCCATTGTAAATTTTATGACAAGTATCCAAATTTAATGATTATTCATGTTTTTGATAAAAACGATGCATATAATAGGTCAACCATGTTGTCATATAAAACTAAGTACAATAAAATGTTTGATAATCCAACAGTCTATTTTTGCGAAGATTCTATGATAGATTTAAATAAAATAAAAATTAATGCAATTTATAAAACTAAGTAAAACTTTTTTAACTCTCAAAATTAAGGCTGAATCTAATATAGGTTCAGCCTTTTTTGACAAATATTTTTATAAATTTTATTTTTTTTAATCTACTTTTTATCCTTATCTCAAATAAAATTATTAAATTTGTAGAAATTGTTTAGGAGAAAAAAATTATGAAAACACTTATTCAAAAAATTAAGCCAAACTTGAGTTTTATTTTTGCAAGTATTTTTTTAGTACATTGCTATGGTTTTGC
>DAONZU010000168.1:0-4374 GCA_035406965.1 Bacteroidales bacterium | reverse complement strand
GTGTGTGTGTGTGTGTGTGTGTGTGTGTGTGTGTGTGTGTGTGTGTGTGTGTGTGGAAAGCCGTATTAAGCATAACAAAATTTATAATTTTGTTATAATTAAAAACATCGATACTCTCCACAGTAAAATTCATCTTTTAGATAATTTTTGTCAAAGGTATAAATTTTATTCTTATAAAAAAAAGAAAAAAATAAGAATTTTTTCAAAAAAATTAAACAAAAATGTGTGGGCTTCTTGAAATTACAGTCTTTGAACTTTAAAAACTCACTACTAAAAACTAAAAACTCTCTAATCCCCAGCGAGCAAAGCGAGCATATAATTCTTAATTCTTCATTCAATCATCGGGTGTTGAGCGTAGCCGAAACACCGAAATCCAAAATCAAAAATCCCAAATCTAGAACCTTATACTAAAAATCAAATCTATATAATCCGGAACAAAAGTCAAAGTACTGGCAACTTTTTCACCTTTAAAGCAGTTATCAATATCAGAAATATCATCTGACAATCTATAATAATAGTTTAATTCTGGTGCATACTGAACAGAAATAATAAAACTTGGTGTTATGTTAATATCAACGCCTATAGTAAAGTCAACACCTGTTTTTAAGAATCGTGTTTTTCTATGTCCAGCAATATCAACCGGGACAAAAGTATGATTTACATTAAGTGCAGGATAACCTTCGAAATTCTTTTTATAATGATAATAATACTCTCCTAAATAATGATAGCCTATAATTGCACCTGCACCAATAAAAAACCTATAAGACTTACTTGGAAAAGCAGCTTCTAAGCCACATCTAGCATCGTATGAGTAAATATTATAATAAAATTTTCTAAAATTCATATTATCGACCACAGTAGTACTAGTGTCGGTTACAACAGTATCCTTTGTAAATCCTAACACATCGAGTTGGTCATTATTAAAATCAAAATTCAAATAATTAAGACTAGCTCTCAAATTCATGTGCTTGTAATAGTGCTTATACTGAATAAAAACTTTTGTACTAGGCAAACGTCCACCGCCTAAAATACCAAATGCCGGAAAAACATTTAAGCCTATTAAGTTTCTATTTAAAGTATCAACATAAACACTATCGTTGTCGAAATTAATTTCAATTCCTTGTTCTTGTCCAAAAGTAGCTGTCGCAAAAACAGCAGTTAATAAGATTAAAAAAAGAGCCTTTTTCATATCATAAAATTTTAATTAACTTAAACTAATAAACGCAAATTTAACAATTTAATTATATAAAAAATAAAAACTTGCTAAAAATAAAAAAACTTTCTCTATTTTTGCCAATATGTATTTAAACTTTATTGATTTAAAATTAAAATTTAGATATGAATACTAAATCTCGCTTGATTTTTATGAATTTTCTCCAATTTTTTGTTTGGGGAGCTTGGATGATGACATTGGCACATTATGGTTTTGTTGAAAAAGGCTGGAGTGGCTCTGAATTTGGCTTAGTTTTTTCTACCATGGGTTTTGCTTCTATAATTATGCCTACACTTTTTGGAATTATTGCCGATAAATGGAAAGCAAATTACGTGTATGCTATTTTGCATATTTTATTTGGAGCAACAATGTTGATTTTACCTTCAATAAATTCGCCTATCACGTTTTTCTGGGTATTACTTGTAGCAATGAGTTTTTATATGCCAACTATAGGTCTTACAAATTCTATTAGTTTTGGAGTTCTAAAAAAAGACGGAAAAGATCCAGTTGTAGCTTTCCCACCAATTCGTGTATGGGGAACTGTAGGTTTTATTGTTGCAATGTGGACTACCAACTTTTTTACAAAAGAATGGGGACTTGGATATAGCATAAAGGTGTCTTTTGTTATTGCAGCAGCTTTAGCATTTGTTTTAGGTATTTTTTCTTTCATATTTTTACCAACTATAAAAAGTGAAAAGAAACACGACAATGAGAAAAAGTCGTTTATTCAAAAGCTTGGCTTAGAAGCTTTTGTGCTTTTTAAACAAAAGAAAATGGCTTTGTTTTTTATTTTTAGTTTACTTTTAGGTGCTGCTTTACAACTTACTAACGCATACGGCGATGCTTTCTTGCAAGATGCTTCGGTATTTCCTGAAGGCAGTTTAATAAATAATTTCTCGACAATAATACTTTCTGTATCTCAAATATCCGAAACATTATTTATTCTTGCTATTCCATTTTTTATGAAAAGATTTGGCATAAAAAAAGTAATGCTTTTAAGTATGTTTGCTTGGGTTTTACGTTTCGCACTATTTGGCATAGCAGGAAATACTGTTTTAGGCTTTGCGTTAATAATTCTATCTTGTATTATTTATGGAATGGCTTTCGACTTTTTCAATATTTCTGGTGCTTTATTTGTCGAAAAAAATACAGATTCTTCTATACAATCATCGGCACAAGGCTTGTTTATGCTTATGACAAATGGCATTGGTGCTGTTGTTGGAAATATCGTAGCAGGTTTAGTTATACAAAAATGGTTTGAAGATCCTGTTACTCATGTTAAAGATTGGTCCGGAATTTGGCTAACATTTGCAGCATATGCCTTAGTCGTTGCAATTGTCTTCGCGATAGTCTTTAAGTATAAACATAATCCAAACGAAGAATTTGAAGTAAAACACTAATGATTTTTAAGTAATTATTTTATTGAAACAAAACGCCTACATTTGCGAATTGGTCTTTTTGCAATACTTTTCCATTATATGTTAAGGTATCGCTAAGTTTTAGGCTATGTTTTTTTATTCCATTGCTAAAATAAAGAGTAATATTCAAATATTCTTTTAAGAAGGTGTCTAAATTGTCGAGATTTACAGAAATTTTCGCTTCAATCATAGTTGAAATTTCTTCTTGAAAAATTGGATACATTCCTTTATTTCCAAACACTACATAAGATCCTTCGTGACGAATAAAAAGAGAGCTTAGCGGTTTAAAACTTTCTTCGTATAAATTTGCGGGAAAAGAAATTTCAACTTTATAATCTTTCTCAACAATATTGCCTGAATTGCGTATCAAGAGTTTTGGATAAAAGCTCATTGCAGAAAATTTTCCACCACTTAAAACAGGCAAACCATTGGTATTATAAATTCCAAGAAATTCGAGTTCTGAAACACTTAATCTTCCATACAAACTTCTGACTTCGCTTTCGTCGAGTACAACAGCTCGATTTTTTTGCCATTTATAATATTTTGAATCAGAAAACATATGAGGTTGATTGTTGTTTTCTGGAATTTGAAAATGAATTAAACTCGAATTTTCATCATAATTAAATATGTTTATATTCAAATCTCTGATTGGCTTGTCGATATGAGATTGAATTTCGTGGAATAACCATTCTTTTGAGTGGTGAAAATTATTAATAAAATTAAATTTTTCAGCCTTGCCCCTTTTTGTTTCAATTCCATAAATTAGATTTGCTCCGCCCGAATTTGCAATAGCACAAATATTTTTTGCAAGTTTAGTACAAAAACTTGCAGACACATTAAAATCACTGCCTTTAAAAAACAGCAATTTTGAATGCATTCTAATTTTATCTTCAATAATATTATTGAAAAAATCTTTTGTAATATTTTCAGGCAAAATCATGGGACAAAAATAAACAAAATCAGTTAAAAGTTGAAAGTTAAAAGTTAAAAAGTTGTTCAAGTTTTAAAATTTGAACTTTTTTTTTGTTATTTAGTTAAAAAAATATGATTTTTGCAAACTCATTTACACTATCATTTAACAAACAAATTTAAGATGAATATTTTAGGGAAAAACACAAAATTAACCATTACAGAAGTAAAAGGTGACGAAATAATATGTGAAACAGAAGACTTTGGACAAATTTCTGCTCAAAACAACGATTTAATTATTAAATATAAAGTAGGTCAAAAAGTTGATGTTTTTATTTATCCTGAAAGCGAAAACACAATTAAAGCATTTATAGGAAAAGCTTATGCCCAAGTTAATGAATTTGCAAAATTAAAAGTTGTAGCACTTACAAAATACGGTGCTTTTTTAGATTTTGGACTAGAAAAAGATATTTTATGCCCTTTTTCTGAACAAAAAACTAAAATGGAAATGAATAAATATTATATAGTTTTTATTTATCTTGATGAAAAAACCAATAAACTTGCTGCATCTGCAAAACTTGAGAAATTTATTAGCAACGAGGACCTTGAGCTTAAAGAAAACGATGAAGTTGATATTATGATTTTAAATAAATCGCAACTTGGTTATAATGCTATTGTTGAAAATAAACACATGGGATTGTTGTATAATAACGAAGTTTTTAGCGAACTTAAACCAGGCGAAACAACAACAGCAATTGTAAAAAAAATTAGAGAAGATAATAAAATAGATTTGCGTTTATTTAAAAATGATGCTTCAGACATTTCAAAATTTGA
>DAONZU010000167.1:0-4395 GCA_035406965.1 Bacteroidales bacterium | reverse complement strand
CTTTGGCATCTGCTACATTTGTACCATCATAACCGTAAACATAATAATATGGTGTGCTTTGGGAACCTGTGCTAGGACCAACCACGCTTGGTAAATATTTCAAATTTTCTGCCAGCCAAATCTGATTCCCAATCTTTACTGTTTTGTAAGCATTGCCATCTCTAGCATCATAAACAATATTTACTAAAGTGTCTTCACTATAAGCTATCCCAAACACACTATGTGCATATGCTCGAATATAAACATCTCCAGTATTTGCAGTTATTAGATTTAACCGAAAAACACTGTCATTAACTTTCTCTGACAAATTACAATCCCCAAATATTGGATTAGGATGATTTGAATAGCAAATCCCATAACCGAGTAATTCAGAGTTTGGATCCTGTTTTACAATATCAACACCAATTATTAAAGTATTATTTTCTTTAATAATCTCTTTAATAGCTATTTCTGGAAGAGAAGGCAATATTTCAAGCTCTCTAGTTTGTGATTTATTATTTCCCGCTATTGTAGAAACACGATATTTTATAATAGATTGTGGCTCATAAAAATAATTTGTGTCAATCCAATAATTTTCGTTTTTTTGAACAAAAGCAAAATTATTAATCCATTGATTGTGGGAATATTTATCAATAACATAGCCATCAATTCTATTCTCACTTTGAACCCAAGACAGCCTTACTTCATTCATCGATAAAATAAAATAACTTAAACTATCAGGCGCCCATGTATCTTTATTTGAATTAGCATCGTAAGGGTTATCAAACATTCTTTCGCATGAAAATAATGCAAACAATAAAGCAACAATCGTGATTATTACAAGTAATACTTTTTTCATCATTAAAAGTTTATTTTCATTGAAAAATATATACCTTGGTCTGTTGGAATAAATGACAAGCTTTGTATTCTGCTTTTTGACTTCTTGTATTTATTCTGAAAAATAAAATAAGATACCCCCGATAATACAGCAACTGAACCGGAAACAAATAAAATATTTCTTGATGTAATTATATCCTGATGTAGTTGTGTTGCCTGATCTGTTGCAACTTGATATTTTTGATAATTATCATAAATTGTATACCCTTGGTATCCGCTATATAAAAAAGCCGAACCAAACAAAGCAACAGAAGAATATCGCATTATATTATTTTTAACAAGATTCTTTTTTTCAGCAATCAAAGCATCTGGTGTAAGTTTGCATTCATAAATGGTCGTAGATTCTTTAACGTCAAATTTTGCAACATGCTTATTGTAACCGGTTTTTTCTAATCTTATGTTATGTGCTCCTAAACTAATTTTATTTTCAAGTGGTGTTGTTCCAATGAATTTGTCATCAACAAAAATTGAAGCACCCCAAGGATCACTTGCAAATTTTACGGACACTAAATTATCTAATAGAACAGGATAAGAATTTTCTTGATTCCCAATAATTTTAATATTCTGAACAAAGGTTACTAATCCATTTTTACTGACCTTTAATTTGTGTTCGCCTTGTTGAATAGTAAAATTATTTAAAGGAACAGTGCCAACTAATAATTCATCAATAAAAATATCAGCTCCAATTGCATTATTGTTAGTTGCAATAATACTTAACGTACCTGTTATCGGGATTAATTCTATTTCAACAATTTGGGTATCGCCACCATCAGGCACGTCCAGTGTTTGTTTATGGTCGTAATAATTGGGAGCAGAAATCAATAATTCAGAATTTGTTTTAAATATTTTATTTTTACCATGATACAGATTTTTATCTTCAAAACGTATCGTGGCATTCTTTGGAGTTATTTTAAAATCAACATAAGAATATGCTGGTACTAAATTAATATTTATCTCATTTACCTTGTCTTTTTCAATTAAAAAAACTGTATCCTTTTGATTGTAATCTTTTAATTCAACAAAAATTCTTTTTTTTCCAATTGGCCATTGCTGCTTTTTTGCTAAGCCATCATAAGGTGTATATTCTTTAAATGCTGGATTACCTTCCATGCTGATCTGCGCTCCCGGTGGATTTGAAATTACTTTAAAATATCCCAAATCATTAGTATTTACTCCTGTAAAATCATAGACTCCATTAACCACCATAACGTAAACGCTTAATGATTCAACTTTAATACTATTTGGAATAACATATTCCTGAGTTACAAATCCAGTACCCGACATAGTAATAAGCTTTATTCCTGGACTAACATATAACCAAATTTCTTTAGGATTAGATTTATATTCAATCTTTGTAATATCAGGATAAGTTTTAAAAAGAATGCCGTCAACATTAGTCCTAACTTTAATTATTGCACAATAGTCATCATTTATGTCTTTAAGCTCAGCTTTTCGAGCAGCCAAATCTTTTTCATCTTTAGTAAAAGACTCAACCTGAAACTTGTCAGCTTTCATCTGTAAGCTAAACAATTGCAAAAAGCAGAGTGTTATTATTGCGGTCTTAAATTTTGACATCACTAAAACTTAAAATCTGTTATTCCAATAATGCTTCCGTCAGGATTCTTTTCAGGCTGCCATGTTCTTACATAAATCTTCGGATTATTTGTTTCTTTTAAGTCCATCATTAAAAACAAATATCCTTTATCCGCATAAGTAGCAGAATAATAATTCTGAGCTATTTGTATGCCGTAAAGACTATCATCGGCTTTCTTAACAGTGTTCTCATCAAATTGAATATTCACATATTCATTTGAGTTAAAAATCAATCGTAGCCTTTCGATGTATTCTTTTTTTGTAAGTTTCAAATACTCAATTCGCTCATTTCCTAAACTCAAATACATGTCATCCAATGGTTTAGCGTCTGTTTTAAGAACTTGCCCAACAATAATTAAAGCGTTATCAGCAAATACTTGCTCCAAGTAATCAATTCTTCCTAAACAATATGCAGATTTATAATCTTCCATAAATTGCAATATTTGATATTTTTCCTGAGCGCCTGCAAATTCTTCACGCTTATTTAGAATATCTTTTATTGAATTGTCTCCGAGAGAGAAAGATATAGAGCAAATTTTACCAGAATCGTCAAATACAAAAATAACCTCCTCAACGAAGTTTCGATTATTCTTTCTAAATGAAAAAGACATTGGAACAGCTCTAACATAGACTTCATTATTGTATTTAATTGCTACTAAGTCTGTCGTTTGCGGTATCATCTTAATTGTACCATAATCACTAAGTTTCTGTAACATCTTATAACCTTCGCTTGTACACAAATCTGAAACGAGAGATATATTTCCAATTACTAAAGCGTTTTTTATTTTATCAATTTTGTCAACATATTGCTTCACATCAACTAACATTCCAGCATTTTGGAAGATTTTATACATGCTATTTTCTGTGGCAATCTCCACTATATTTTCGTCAGCATTTAAAGAAATCTCAGCATTTTTGAAAAATGGGATATTGGTCATTTCCAGAACATTATTAACATCAGGGTCAATTCGGCTATTATTAAAAAATGTATATTCAATTCGTATTCTCACATTTTCTATTAGGTCTTTATCATTTCCGGTCAACTGTATTAGTCCAATTCCATTTTTGGTGGCATTCTGAACTGACCAAGTATCACCCATCCAGTAAGTAAATTCAAAACTTTGGACAGGTTTATCTGCATACATAAATTTAACATAAACATCTGTCACATTTTCACGTTTTTCAGTTTTTATTACTTCGTAATCGATTTTATGAATCATGGAATTGATTTTGTCAGGCAGTGCTGTAATTAAGACCAACTCATCGCTTCCACCAAGAGGATATTTAATTTTATTGCAATCGGGGTGGCTATTTAGTAATGCCAAAGACCAATAATAATATTTTAAAGCGTCACCAATACGTTCATCAGCTTCAGCTTGCTTGGCAGATTTAATATAATCAAAAATCTTTACTTTTCTTTCAGCAAATATTTCATCGAGTTGCTTTTTAGTTATAAAACGAATGACTTTAACCTCATTTTCACCTTCAACAACTTTTCTTTCTGCTCTGGAAAGAGTTGCATTTGAGTATGTTTTTGTAATTGACTCTGTGTATTCGCTGTAAACATCATCTTCTTCCTGTTTAATCATCTGAACAGAATATTTTACATTAACTGATATTTGACTTATTAAATCAGTTAAAGCATTTCTATCGGCGATGTTTAATGTTGACGATTTTCCTTCGCCCCAGTAGTAATTTCCACTAGACTTTATTTCCTCAATGCTTTGCGAATACACAGTACTAAGTATAAATAAACAGAGAATTGTTGTTATGACTTTCATAATGTTTTTTATATTTAAGCAAAGTAAATAAAAAATTCTATAATTACTTTTGTTGTTGCAGATTTATAATTCATTCGTTCTTTTCGGGCAGGTTGCATTTATAGTTTTTTGTTAGCAGAATGTGTCTTTACGGTTTGTTGGTAAC
>DAONZU010000166.1:0-4401 GCA_035406965.1 Bacteroidales bacterium | reverse complement strand
TTAATACTGGATAGCAATACATCATTCTTTTTTGAGAAAATGAAATATTTAGGCTAAACACAAATAATATTGTTATTAGTAAATATTTTTTCATATTCTGCTATTTTTATTTTTACATAAGATGCTTATAACCAGCTATTTACTCATAAAAAGTTTCAATACTCAAGTTTAAATTTAATCTTTCATTGATTTCATTTAAAACAGCAATTTTTTCTTTTGTAGAAGTATGAACCATAATCCAATATTTTCCGATTTTGTGTTGATTGTAAAAATCATCTTTATTTTCAGAAACTATCGCTACTCCTGAACGATATATATTTAATGGTAAAACTTTTTCAGGTCCTATTTTTTTAATTGTCTCAACGAATGTTTGAGCAACTTGTTTGTTTTTAATTTCTGTTTTATCTGGAAATGTAACTGATATTTTTTCTCGTATTTTGCTTTTTTGGTGTCTCTTAAAAATTACGTTTTCAACTTCTGTAAATTCTGTTTCGGTTTGAGACATTTCATTTTCATCAGTTTTTACCTCTTCTTCAGTGTCTGTTGATTCAAAAAGTTCTTCAAGTTTGCCCTTTGTAAACGTTTTTAAGTCTTTTGTATCTATTTTAAATTTTGGTTCTTTTGATTTTATTTTTCCTAAAAGTTTTTGTGATATTATTTCCACAACACTATCTGTTGACTCAATCAGTTCTTTCCAACCACTATCAAGCAATTTACTCTTTTTTAATAAAATATCTAAAGTGTCTATATTAGAATATGCAAAAGAAGACAAGCTTCTTGCAACATATTCAATTTTATCGTTTTCAAGATCAACTTGCCAAACAATTCTATCTTTTGGATTTTTTTCAAAAGTTTTAAATAGCAACCATCTTACTCCATTTGTTAGAATACCAAAATCAATCCCGGACTTAAAACAATAATTCGCAAGTTGGTCTATGATTTTCTTATCTTGTAAATCTATTGATAAATTTTTTGCCTCAACTATCAATGTAGTTTTTCCATTTTTTAAAAGTGTGTAGTCAGGAATTTTTCCGTCTTCGTCAGGAGCATTGGGCTTCACAAATTTCGGATTAGAAGTTTTCCAACCAAGAACATTTAAAATAGGTTCTATCAATTGAGTTCTTACTGCTTGCTCGTTTGAAATATAGTCTGCCCGAAATTCGACTACTTGTTTAAAGGTGTCTTTTAATTGGTTTTCAATTTCTTTCATAATTTTATTAAAATAACTTACATAAACTATTGTTTATCCTAATAAATTTTAAAAACATCTTCAAAAATAGTAATTTATTTTGATATTAAGTTATTATGATATTTATTTTCTTATTCAAAATGAATTTAAAAGTTTCAACCTTTCGTTTAGCTTTTAGCTCGGAGTCTGTTTTATTCAACTCCAAAATAAAACTCTGTAATTTCAAAAAGTCTATCTACTGTAAATGCACAAACTTCTTTGTCAGCACCCCATTGTCTGCTATATTCAGGAGTAATTTCAAACTTTACAATTTGATTATTCGACATCGTAAAAGAACCTTCAACATAATTGTCTTTTGGTTTGAAAGACAGATCTTCTGATAATATTTTATATTTTCTCATAACCTTAGGTTGTTAAATTTCCCAATTCATGTTGTATTTCAATAATTGCTTTTTGTGCAGCCCATTTATTTTCAAATACAAATTTTATTTTTTCGTCTATTTGCTTTCTAATGTTAATATCATTATGAATAGGTAGTCTTAATTCTGACCATCGATTTCCAATATTTGGCAACGTGGTTTCCATAAGTACTTTATTATACATTTGCATTTGTGTTAAATAATGTGAAAACAAATAAATAAGATAATAAGGGGTTATTCCATATTTATTGTTTTGTTTTACTTGCCGTAAGACTAATATTTCTCTTGTAAGAAGTATTTCAGTATCGTAAGGCGATACTAATGCTACACTGCCAATACGATAACTGCCTCGTCTAACAAAAAGTAAATCTTGTTCACGAAGTTTTTTATTTTCTTTACGCATTTTTTCAAAAACGTGGTATGGAATTAATGCAGTAGGATCTTTATAAATATCCCAATTTACAATATCTTTAACACGAACATACGGCACATCACCCATACCTTTATTGTCAGAAGCAGGCGAACCGTGTCCATCAAAATAAGTAATAATTTTTTCTTTTATAAGTTCAGAAACAGAAACTAATGTACAGTTTTGTTCTTTGGCAATTTTTTCAATTTCTTTTTCTCTATTATTCCAAAAATAACGAGGCACTAACACCTTTTGTTGATATGCAACATCGCTATTTATAGTGAATGTGTAGTGTTTTTCAGGTTTTCTTTCTTCGATTTCATCTATAATAAGTTCTATATCATCCCAAAGTTCATTTTGGTTAATTGTTTGTGTTTTATAATCCCACCGATAAATAGGTTTTCCATTATGATCATGTCCCATTTCTACTGCCACACCCATATTTATTTCATCTTGTTGTTTTGTATCCTTTTGAATTATTAAAACGCAACATTTAGCATTACAAGAGGGACGAAATGTATTGTGTGGCAAATCGATGACCCACATAACATTGTGGTTTTTAAAATATTCTAAAATATAATGTAATTTGGGAGCATGAAAAAATGTTTCAGGTAGTACAATTCCTAATTTCCCTCCTGTTTTAAGAAGTTGCATACATCTTTCTATAAACAAAATTTGAGGAGATACGTTAGCTTTTAACTTACTTGTTTTTATAAAAGTATCACCACTCTTTTTCCATTCGTGTGCTAAATTAAATTGTCGTAACTTTTCATTTCCTACAACTTTAATATCTTTTCCAAAAGGAGGATTTGTAAGTAGCACATCAAAACTATCTAATTTAATTTTAGTTTGGGCTTCTGAACACCAATTATCAGGATTTTCCAAACTATCTTCACAAAAAATTCCTGTTGTACCGTCTCCTACTAAATTCATATAGGCTTTAGCAACTTTTGAAAGAAAATAATCTTTATCAATTCCTCTGAAATTTTTTGTGGCTATCTCCATATTTTTCTTAGCAATCTCAACATCATTCCAGCCTAATTTTGTGTATTTTTGATTAGTTTTATCCCAAACATACCTCAAAGCTTCTATCAAAAACCCACCACTTCCACAAGCAGGGTCTATAATTTTATCATTTTCGGTAGGCTGTATGATGTCAATAATCATTTTCACAACATTTCGAGGAGTGAAAAATTGTCCTTGTCCGCCTTTTAAAGCATGTCCAATAAAAGTTTCAAAAGCATCAGCAACAACATCTCGCTCACTTTCCATTAAAGAGTAATTTTGAAGTTCGCCAACAATAAACATTAAAGATTTTGTGTCTAATGTAATTTTATCTTCTTTATCAATTACCTCTGGTGAATTAGTTTTCACCTCATTGAACAAAGCCAAAATTCGCTTTTCTACATCTTGGGGTTTTTCGTCAATTCCTGCTCGAAAACGAACAATTTCTTCTGGTGCAGTATATTTTTCATCGTAAATTTTACAAAAAATAATGTTTATTAGTTGCTGTGCTAAAACCTCATCACGAGTTGCACCAACAGTGTTTGCAGCTAAATGATTGCGTATAGATTTAAAAATAGATTTTAAGTTATGAGTGGGCTGTAAATCTGATCGTTTGAATTGTCCAATGTCTTCTAATCGTTGGTTATATTTAGGAATATTTGGTATTTCTTCAAAATAGACTTCGCCGTTTGGCTTTACGAATTTGCGAATAAAAAGTCGCTCCTCTCCATTAAACCAAACACCAAGGTGAGCAGATGAAAGTGTTAAATAATTTTCTAATTGAGTTCTCCCATCTTTGCGATTTTTTTTCTTGCACTCAACAATTATATAAAGTGTTTCATCTATTTTTAAAGAACCTGAAAACACAGCAATGTCCACTGGATATTCTTTCTTGGTATCAGACGGACGAATTTTCACACGATGTTGTGGATGCGTTTGAATATCTGTTTTTGGATAACCATAATCTTCTACTAACTGACGTGAAAATACTTGAACTGCTTCAAGTTCTTCTGGAGTTGCCAGAACTTCAATGCCTGATATATAGTCTATTATTGTTTTCTGTCCTTTTTTTGCCATGTTTCATTATTTTTTACAAATATATGATTTTTTTGAGTTCACATCTATACTCATCAAAAAATTTATTAGATTTTCATCTTTTATAAAGCAAATTATTATCTCATAGCTTATATAAGCCTATAAGTCAAAATGTCTTCAAAAGACGAAAAATTTATCTAAAAAAAACAATTACTCTTTGCACAAATACTCCTACCAAAACCTTCTAAACCCAATTATTTCTTTAACGTCTTTTAAAGTTTTGCTTGCATTTTCGCGTGCTTTTTCAGCTCCCATTTTTGCTACTTTACTCAAATATTCAGAGT
>DAONZU010000165.1:0-4403 GCA_035406965.1 Bacteroidales bacterium | reverse complement strand
TTTGGATAAAAAATGCTTTATGTTATTTATTTATGTGAAGGGAATAAAAAAATAATGTCTCATTAAATCTTGGAGAAAAATGAACATATAAACCTTAATCCTCTAAGCACGAAAATATAAAAGCATACATCATTGAAGTCTGTTGTCTCATAATGCCTTCTGCTGGCAAATGACCAGACTTCAACGATACTCTTAAAAGTAAAAGATTGTCATCTGTTTTATGCTCTCTAAGCTTTGCTACCATTTTAATTGAAGCAGATGGTTTTACATTAATATCTTTCATTGCTCCAAAAAACAAAAGATTGGGATAGTCTTGTGCAACAATATTCTGATATGCATCAATCTTTCTCAGTACTTGATACTCTTCATTCACATAAGGCGAACCCAAAACATGATAATCATACTTATTTTCATTAAGCGTTGAATCAGATAAATCTGTTAGCAAATCACAAGCAGGCACATCTAATATCATAGCTTTAAAAAGAGAAGGATATTTAACTAATGAATATGCTAAAATCATTCCACCAAAACTTTTACCGTAAGCAAATAAACTTTCAGAGTTAGTATATTTTTTCTTAATAAGATATTTAGCACAAAATGCAAAATCCTCAGCATTTAATATTTGGTTCTTTCCATAAGAGTCTATAATATCATTAATGCCTGTTTCTCCACCACCTCTAATTAGAGCGTAACCAACAGTAATACCTCTTACAAGTAAAGGCAAAATTTCTGCATTGAAACTTGGCTTATAAAAACTACCTCCACCACCATAAGTTGTTAAAAATAATGGAGATTTTTTAGCTTTTGAATATTTGTATGATATCAAAACAATTGGGATTTTTTTCCCATCAATACTCTCGGCATATTCCAAATTTACTTTAAAATCTTCAGGATTATAATTTGCAATGCTATCTCCGCCAATTAACCTAATTGAACCATCAGAAATTGTATATTCATAATACTTTGTCGGATTCAGATATGTTTCATATTTAATAGTAACGATTCCGTCTTTAATCTCCTTAACTGAAGAAGAATGTAAATCATCACTAATATAAACCTTAGAAAATAATTGCGAAGATGGATTAAAAATTTCCACATCTTGATTGATACCATCAAGAGTTTCAACGACAAATAATGAATCTATTAACTTTGCTGAAACTAACTCTTTATCTGACATTTCGGGAATTATAATTTCTTTTGCACTATCTTCTTTTAATCTCGGATTAATTTTGTAAAGCAAAAAATTTGGAGCATTTTCATTACTTAAAATATAAAATGAATCGTCTCCTTTATACTGTTCTACAGATGATAAATAGGCTCGTTCGTTTAGTTCATCAACTTTATTAACTATTGTTGGAGACGAATTTTCAATATAATATAGTTGTGTGCTTAATCCCCCATTATCAACTATTAAAAATGTTGATTCTCCTGAATTAGATTCTTGTACCATAAGAACCTCATCAGCAGCAGCTTCAAAAAGTTTTTGAGAATTATTTTCTCCTATTGTTTTATAAAAACATTGCTTGATATAATAATCTTCATTTGAAAAAACAAAGTAACAAAAATCTTTATTGCTAAACCATGATCCAACTACACCATAAACAGTATCAATTCTATATAGTGTTTTTAAATCAACAAATACTGTTTGAATATCAAAGTAAGCTTCATCACCATAAGGAAAACTAGTATAATAAAAAATGCTGGTGTCTTTATTAAAGCCATATCCTGCCAGTTGAAATAAAGGATAATTTTTGGCTTCCTTACTCATATCAATAAGCACATCAACATTTTCGGACTTCAAGTGTTTTCTAACAAATGCTCCACTCTCGCCAAAATCTTTATCAAAATAATATTTCCAATCAACTGTAGTATTAGATTGTTTTTCCCTTAAAAAACTATTGACCTTATATTTAACTCCTATTTCTTCTAAAAATGCACGTGTCATAACTGCATTTTTTAAAAAATAATTATCGCAATATTCATTTTCCATATTAACATAATTCATAATAGAATCTTCAAGCCCAAATTCCAACCATCTATAATTATCAGGATAAGTATCGTTATTTATGAATAATGTGTCCTCAACTTTTTTTGCCATTGGTGGCTTTAAATCTTTTGAATATTTGAATTTTAACGAATATTGATCAGACAATGGTTGATAGACTTCTAAATCCTCCTTGATTTTTGTTTGTAACGATGTGGGATACAGAGAATTGTAGTTGTTCCAAAATTCATCATTATAGCCTGTTGGATAATTGAACATATTTGCAAATGCATTATCCGAAAAACAACTATCAGGCTCAAATGGTACAACATTCTTTAATTTTATATCGTTAATCATTACTTCTCTTTCTGTTCGCAAACTCAAAGGATTATCATTATATGGAAAATAAGTAAAATATGATTTCGCTGTTATTGATGAGATATACCACTTTTCATTACTCAACATGTATTGAACTGATATTTTAATACTATCAGTACTAATCTTTTCTTTAACTACCTTGCGTTTTACAAATTGTTTATTCATTGCGGGAATAGTACTTACATTTTCAATCCTGAATAAAAAATCATATTTAATTATTGCGTTAGTTTTTCTATCAATGTAAAAAGTCCATTCTTTATAATTACTTTTTGAACTTATAATAAAAATTGGTCTATTGTTCCATTCAGAATATGAAATTGTGGCATTACGCAAATTTTTCTCAAATGATTTATACGTTTTTTTATAATTCTTTTCAGCAGGAAATGACCATCTATATTGATGATTTAAAACATCATAACACATAGCACCCATAGGACCTCCAGTTATATAAAAATGTGTCATTGTTGCCGACATATCATTACTTGTTCTAACTTCTTTTATTTTTAGTCTATTAGCAGGATGTCGTGTTGCAGGAATATCGATTAAATATCCATGTGTATCAAACTCAAGATAATCATTGCCTGAAAAAATTTGACTTGTTGATTCTGAATACAAATATTGTGAGCGATAAGGAGCAAGATAATAACTACAAGCAGCCTCTGAAAGTCTTTTTGCTTTATCATTTTCAAATAACACCTCGCGATAAAAAGCATCTGAAATAATTGGATTACTCCAATAATTCTCATTCATATTTAAAACCGCTTTTGTAATAATATCCACAGGATCAGGAGCTAAGACATTAACTTCAGGCAATTCGCTAATAGAAGATTGTAGCTCTATTTTAGTTGTCTTTCCTATTAAATTTTTAACCGAATCACTAAAAGATAAATAACCTATATAAGTTACATGAATTATGCTGTCTTTAAAATAGATCGGCATTGTTAATTTATAAAAACCTTCATCATTTGATATGCAACCATAAGAAGATTGCCCGACTCTAATATTTGCAAATGAAAGAGACTCGTTTGTTGACTTATCAACTACACGTCCCATAATCGAAATATTTTGACAAAATGAATTAGTAATAAAAAATGTGAGTAGAATTGATATTTTTAGGTGTTTCATAAAACAGAGTTTACATTTAACAAAAATACAATGATTTTTCTTTTTTTCACAACCCTTATAATTAAACATGAAAACCAAAATTTTTATTCCTGTTCCTCCAACAATTTATAATAATATTCACGAACACTTTCATCGTTAAAAATTATATTTCGATTTTTGCGATTTTCATCTGATTTTATAATCTTAGCAAGTTGAGATTCTGTCATTATTTGCTCAGTCAACCAATATCTAAAAAACTCAAAACCATGAGAAAAGCCCCAAGCCTTCTTTTTATGAAAACTAACAACATTATCGCAATACAACTTTTTACGATACTTATCAATTTTTTTAATATTAAACTTCTCTGGTGTAGATTCAGTATGGTAAAAATAAACTTGAGTGCCTTGAGTGCCCAAAATCCAACCATGGCTATCCTTACCAAGAGTATATACTCCATTAAATCTATAGCCTGTTAATTGAAGCTCGTCATAATACGCCCGCGTATCAAGATTTCCATTTATTACATCATTATAAAGTAACTCATAAACTTGTGGTCTATGCCTGTTGTGAGTAATAATCAGTGAAATTGCTTGAAAGTTCCCAAATACCTCCTCAGAAATAATGTCGTTATTCTTAATAAAATTAAGTATTCTTTCATAATTGAGCGAATCTATAATATTAATAGAATCAATAGTGTATTCGTTATAAGTATTTCCATTGTATTTTTCACTACATTGCCGTCTATAGTCTTGATCATTCTCTATTAAAAATGACATAAATTTTATAGTGCTTGAATCTATTAGACATACACTTGTGTCAATTACATTTTTTAATTCTTGCCAAAAGTCAAGAGCTAACAAGCTACTGTCATTATAAAACTTATCTTTTTTATCTCCTTTTCTAATTAATAAATTAACATATCTAAACATATTTTGCT
>DAONZU010000164.1:0-4430 GCA_035406965.1 Bacteroidales bacterium | reverse complement strand
GCCAGTATAATATTGAATTGCTCCTTCATCTAATTTGTAAGCTAATTTACCATCTATACCAAGTACAAAATCTTGAACTGTGAAATTAATATTAATGTCATTAGAATAAATAATAGCTCCATCTTGTGGAGAGCTTATTGTTAAACTAGGTTCTAATACAACTATTTCATAAGTAACAGTGCGTGTTACAGAAACTACTGGGTCTAAAGCTGTATTGTCCATGTTAACTAATTGGAAAACTATAGTGTTTTCGCCTTCTGCTAAATCAGAAATTGTAAATGGATCTGTTGTA
Organism: Bacteroidales bacterium; assembly: GCA_035406965.1. Lineage (GTDB taxonomy): Bacteria > Bacteroidota > Bacteroidia > Bacteroidales > ML635J-15 > Bact-19. Next base: position 4,138 of record DAONZU010000164.1, on the reverse strand, counting down.
GTTACATAATTAGCAGTTCCACCGTTTAATTTATATTCAAGTTTTCCAGCTACTCCTAGTTCAAAGTTTGTCGTAGTAAATGTAACTTGAACTTCGTTAACATTTACTGTTGTATTATCAGCAGGTAAAGTAATTGTTAAACTTGGATCTGTGTTAGGAACTTCATATGTAACAGTACGTGTTACTGTAACAGCTGGGTCTAAAGCTGTATTGTCCATGTTAACTAATTGGAAAACTATAGTGTTTTCGCCTTCTGCTAAACCAGTGATTGTAAATGGGCTTGTAGTTGTATAAGCAGGAGCTCCTCCATTTAATTTATATTCAAGTTTTCCGTCAGTTCCTAGTTCAAAGTTTGTTGTAGAAAAACTAACTTCAACTTGGTCTTCGTTTACTATAGCGTTGTTTGCAGGACTATTAATTGTTAATACTGTAGTTCCAGTTGCAACAAAAGTACCTTCAATAATTAGGTTTCCTTGTAGTCCAGCAGTTCCACCAACCTTTTCACTATTATATGCGTACAACCTAAATTCAGTAGTTGTAGATAAATTTTGATAAGCTGCACCTGGTGTTAAAGTATTGTTTAACCAGTTACTATTTTCATCTAGACAAGTTAATACCCCATCTACATTGGTAAGATTTGTGTTTAGTGCTTCGTAAGTGCTTAAAGTACTTGCAAAACCATCAGCATTACCTCTCCATTCAAATTGTCTAGGACCAGTAGCACTACGACCAAGTCCAAATTTAATTGAAGTAATGGTAAAAGTGTAACCTGTAACTGGTTCTATAGAGAAACCTATGTATTTCTCCAAATCAATAGTTCCAGTAAATACATCACTACCACTTGTTGCTCCAAGAGGCCAATCTGTAGCTCTGTAATTATTATTACTAGGTGATGTAGAAACACCTACTTTTAAAAGTGGTTGCGGTGTTATACCCTCATAAGTGTCGCCATTGTATGTAAATGACGTAACATTGTTGTCACTACCAGCCAAGTTATAAGTGGCAGTAAAATTTGTTTGTGCAAATGTTATTGTAACAAATAACAATAAAGCACTTAGTAAAGAAATTTTTCTCATAATTTTTTAAATTTTAATATTTAGTTTTTTTAACAATTCTTTTTTTAATTTGGTACAAAAATACAAAACCGTTAATACATTAATAATAAGTCTAATTAATAATTATCAACATTTTATTAACAATCACAATTTATATATTATTTTATTTTAACAACAAAAAAAAACGAAGATTGTTTTTAGTAATCTTCGTTTTTAATTTCTTTATTTTTCTAAAATATCTGGGTCAACTAAAATTCTACCACAAAATTCGCAAGGAATAATTTTTCTACTTGATTTAATGTCAATTTGTCTTTGCGGTGTAATTTTATTAAAACAACCTCCACAAGCATCACGCTCTATAGACACAACTGCTAATTTATTTAAAACATTGTTTCTAATACGACTGTAAGCAGCTAATAATCTGGCATCTATGTTTTCTGCAATTTCTTCTCTCTCTTTATTTTGTTTTTCTTCATCTACTTTAGTTTCAGAAATAATAGTATCTAATTCTTGTTTTTTCTGCTCTAAATGTTGTTGTTTGTCAACCAATTTTTCATTAGCTTCTTCTATTTGTGCAGTCTTTTGCTCAATTTCATGTTTGTACTCTCTTATTTTCTTATCGCAGAGCTCAATTTCTAAATTTTGATACTCAATTTCTTTGCTTAAAGAGTCAAACTCTCTGTTATTACGCACGTTGTTTTGTTGCTCTGTGTATTTTTTTATAAGAGCTTCGGCATCTAATTTTGCATTTTCGCTAAACGAAATATCTTCATTAAGTTTAGTGATGTCGTTTTTAAAATTTGCTATTCGCGTTTCTAAACCTGCAATTTCATCTTCTAAATCATTGACTTCTAAAGGTAATTCACCTCTTAAAATTCTTATTTGGTCGATTTTAGTGTCAATTAATTGAAGTCTGTACAAGTTTTTAAGCTTTTCTGTAACACTTTGTGTTGATTTGTCAATTTTATTTTCTGCTTTTGCCATTTTAAAAAGTTTTAATCGGATTTATATTTTTTTCCGAAAATCGGACTGCAAAGTTAGGATTTTTTTTCATAATAATATCATAAAAAATTTCTTTTGTGAATTGTTCACTTTCAAAATGTCCAATATCGGCTATTAATATTTGTTTTTCTGCTAAAAAATAATCATGAAATTTAATGTCGCCACTAACAAAGACATCAGCTTTACTGCTTTTTGCAGTATTGATTAAAAAAGCACCACTGCCACCGCACACAGCTACTTTTTTTATTTTTTTATTTAAAAATTCGCTGTGTTTTATTATTGTGCTATTAAATTTTTCTTTTAAAAGTTTTAAAAAATCTATTTCTGCAATTTCTTGTTCCAATTCGCCAATCATTCCCAAACCTATATTATTATGTGGATTCTCTAATTTGTATATGTCGTAAGCAACTTCTTCGTAAGGGTGTGTTTTGAAAATTGCTTGTAATATTTTATTTCTAAGGTATTTTGGATAGATGGTTTCTATGCGTACTTCTTTTTCAAAATGTGTTTCGCCAATTTTACCAACAAATGGATTTGAATTATTGCTTGCTCTAAAACTTCCTTCGCCTTGCAAATTGTAACTACAGTTATCGTAATTTCCAATTTGACCAGCACCTGCCTCAAACATTGAATTTCTTACAATATCAGCATGAGAAGTTGGAACAAAAACTGCAATTTTTTCTAAAATGTTTTTTTCAGGAGAAAGTATCTTTAAATTTTTTAAGCCTATTTTCTCACAAATTTTATAGCTAACACCTTGATTTACTTTGTCAAAATTTGTGTGAGTACAATAAATTGAAATATCGTTTTTAATTGCTAAGATAATTGATTTTTCTATATCATCGCTTCCTGTAATTTTTCTTAACCTGTTGAAAATGAGTGGGTGATGAGCTATGATGAAATTGCAGTTGTGGTCAATTGCTTCTTGAACAACTTCTGAAGTTACATCAAGGCTTATTAAAATTCCTGAAATTTCTTTTTCTAAATTTCCAACTTGTAAACCAGAGTTGTCGTATTCTTCTTGTAAAGATAATGGAGCAATTTCTTCAATACTATTAATAATATCTTTTATCTTCATTAAAAATTATAATTCATTTTTTATAGCGAGTAATAAATCTTTAATTTCGTTAAGTTTTTTTACAGCTTCAAAATTATGTTCTGTTTCAGCAAGGTTTTCTTTAATCTTCTTTTTTGCACCTTTAAGTGTCATACCTCTTTCTTTGACCAAGTGCCAAATCAGATGAAAATTATCAATATCTTTTGCTGTAAATAATCTATTCCCTTTTTTATTTTTTTGAGGTTTTATAATATCAAATTCATTTTCCCAATATCTTATTAAAGATGTTTTAACATTAAACATTTCGGCAACCTCGCCAATGGAGTAGAATAGTTTATCGGGTTTTTTATTTTCGGTTGACATGTTTATTATTTAGTTTTCAAAAATGATAAAATTTATTTTAAAATCAAAATATTTTTAGAGATTCTTAACTAAATTTCCCATTCAAACCCTTCTTTTGTATCTTTTACTTTTATTCCAATTTTAGTAAGTTCATCACGAATAAAGTCGGAAGTTGCCCAATCTTTCTTTTCTTTTGCTGTGAGTCTAAGGTTTAAAACCATGTTTACAACATCTTCTAACATTTCGTTATTGCCAGCATCTTCATTTTCTAATTTTAATCCTAAAACATTGAATAGGAATGTGTTATATGTTTCTTTTAAGATGTTTAAATTTTTCTCATCAATTTTTTCGCTACCTGTTGCAACTGAATTGATAGTTTTTAATCCTTCAAATAAATTAGAAATTAAAATAGGAGAGTTTAAATCATCATTCATTGCATCATAACAATCTTGGCGGAATTTTTCTGCATCAAAATTATTTTCTTTGCTTGGTTTTAATCCTTGTAATGTTTCAACACCTTTTAGTAATCTCGCTAAACCTTTTTCAGCTGCTTGTAAAGCTTCGTTTGAAAAATCTAAAGTACTTCTATAGTGTGCTTGCAAAATGAAAAATCTAATTGTCATTGGCGAGTAGGCTTTTTCTAAAACTTTGTTTGCACCAGTAAAAAGTTCATCTAAAGTAA
>DAONZU010000163.1:0-4475 GCA_035406965.1 Bacteroidales bacterium | reverse complement strand
TATATGTTTTTAGTGATACAAAATTACAACTATGGGGCGAGATTTCGATCAAGCCACTTTATTTATTTTAATTTTTTTTAATATTTTTGTCGGTTAGTAGTGTAAAAAATTATTTACCAAATCTACCAAAATTAATAAAACGCTGAACTCTTTCTTGTAATTCTATTATAGTTTCATTTTTTAAAGCTGAAATTAAATCTTCAACTTTTAGTTTTTCCAAGTTTTCTAAATCTTTATCTGAAAAATAAAAATCATTATTAAAATTTGCAAAAATAGTTTCAATTTTTTCTGATAGTTCTTCATCATTGTTAACTTTCTTTAGTATAAAATCTTTTAACATGGCGCTTGTCCATTTGTGTCTTTTTCTTTCGTATTCTGAAGCCTCTGCTTTGGGTTTATAAATAGCTTTAATTTGAGTTAATAAGTTATTGAAAAATTTTAAGTTTCGTTTGGCTATTATTCCTTTAGTTTTAAAAGTGAAATTTTGATAATAGTTTATGATTTTTAATAATAAATCTTCATCTGCATCACTAATAGCAAAACCTGGCGTATAAACTGTGTTGAAATATACGAAAAATGAATTTTGATTACAAAAGTCAACAATTTGTGGAATTTCTTTCCAATTTTGTAGCATTGGACAAACAGAAATGTTTATATAATTTTGTCTTGTCTTAGCTATTTCAGCAAATTTAGCGAGATTACTTATTACATTTTCAAGATTGGAATTTTGTCTTATTTTTTTATAGTTTTCAGGATCTATCGAATCAATTGAAACACCAATATAAAAGTTACCTTTTTCTAAATAAGATTTAATTTTATCGTTAAAGATTGTTCCATTTGTTTGCAAGTGAATTCTACATTTTGGATTAAGTTCTAAAATTAAATCCCAAATTTGGTAATAAATATTTATTAAAAAAGGTTCGCCACCAAGAAATTTCGCAACTTCTAAGTGAGGAATAAATTCTTTTAATTGTTCTAAAAACTTTAAATCGTAGGGAGGGGGTGGAACTTCTATGTTTTTTAGTTTAGCAATTGTAGAAGAAAAACCTTCGTGACACATCTTGCAAGCAAGATTGCATGTATTATCAAGTTCGAAAATCATTTCGCTAGGGATGTCCCCTTGTTCTTTTAAATTATCGTAAAGTCTGGCTTCAACACCTTCAAAGTTTTGGGCTTCAATAAGTCTGAGGCAGTGTTGGCAGCCATGCATGAAATTTTGTTTACATAACTCTTTTTGTAAAAAGGCACGTTTTTCACTAAAAATAATCTCTTTAATACTTTGCTCTGGATATTTCCCTAAAATATGTTTTCTATTAAAACAACAAGCTGTTGCATTACCTTTCATATCAAAATATATACTCCGCAAAGGAGCATGACAAACACATGGCTCGATACCTATACTTCGGCTGTAATTATATTTTACAAGGTTTTTTTTATTCTCAATATTTGTATTAATATGCTTTGAAATGGGATAATACTTAATCAAGTTGTAAAACTTTTTAAATTTTGTTCTTGCGAAAAATTCTATATTATGTATTTTATTTTTCATTTTATAGTTTTACAAATTTTAATTAGTTCATCAATATTTTTATTTTCCAAATTTTCGAAAAACATTTCATCAGAAAGATTGAAAATTTTGTTTAAAATTATATTTTTATTTGGTAATTTTAAAGCTTCTTGTAAAAAAATATCAAATTTTATAAAAAATTCAGGTTTTGTCTCATTTACTCTTAGTTTTAACGCATCAATTAACTCTGTTTCTGACAAGCTTTGTTCTTTAATATTTTCATGTTTTATGTTTAATTCGTTTTCTTTAGACCAAGATTTTAAAAGCTCTATCAAATTTTCAAAATTATGCTTATTAGTTCTTTGGTTTTTTGTTTTACTAGGAAACTTATAAATAGATAATTTTTCTACTATTTTGTTTAATTCTTCTGTTGGTAAATATTTTAATGACAATTCTTTTGGTTTAACAACTGTGTGATAAAAAACGCAAACTTTATTTTTGTTAGCAAAATTTACTAAATCGCCAAGTTCGTGAGCATTTTTAGTTAGTGGGCAAACTAAAATATTTAAGTGAGTTTTATGTTTTTTGCAGTAATCAATGAATTTTTTTGTGTTTTTCATTGCATTATCAAAATTTCCATTTACTCGAATATTTTCATAATTTTCTTTTTGAAGTGAATCGATTGAAATATTAAAATACAAATTTTTATGCGTGTTCATTAATCTTTCTATGCGTGGATTCATTGTATTTGCATTCGTTGTTATTAAAATACGACATTTTGGATTTAATTCCATTATCATATCCCAAATTTTATAATATTCTTCAATCATAAAAGGATCGCCACCAGTAAATTCAGCTAAATGTAGATGTGGAATAAATTCTCGCAATTCTTCAAAAAAACTTTCTTTGTAAAATTGGTTGCCGGTAAAACTTTGATTTTTTTCTTTTTCAATACTTGATGATAAGTTGGTATCACACATTATGCACGTTAAATTACATTTATTTGAAAGTTCAAATTCCATTATTTTTGGGTATTTCGATTTTGAAAAAGCATAATGTTCATATTTATTAATTAATGCTGATTTATAAGAATTGGAATTAAGTATATTTTCACAAAAAGAACATGACGTTGATAAATCACATGTAGAGTGTTGTTTTCTAATTTCATTTATACTTCCCGAAAACCAAATATCTTTTATAGTATTGTTGGAAATATGAGATGAGTTTTCATTATATGTAGCATAGCATGGAGCAACAAATCCATGGCGAGAAAAAAACATGCTTGAAAAAGGAGCATAGCATATTTTTTTTAATGGTCCGTAAGGACGAGATTTATTAAATTCCTCATAAACTTTTTGTGAAATTGAAGAACAATTTTTATAAGATTTTTTTTTAGTTAAATTAAAATACAAAAGTCGTAATGTGCGATGAAAAAAGATAGCAAAACGTTTTAAAAATGGAGGAAACAGACTGTATAGTTTATTAATCATCTTCTGTTTTTGAGATAAACAATTATTAGTTTAAATTATAACTTTTTTAAAGTTTTACAGTTCATTATTTTTAGTCTTTAATTTTCTCGAATTCAAAATTAACAATACTAGCAACTCCGTTGTTTGTGTCGGTTCTTTCTAACCATAATTCATTTTTTGTAAGCTTCAAGATTTTAAAACTTTGATTGTCTGAAGAATTTTCCATAGTAAAAATTAAAGCATCTTTTTTGTCATCAAAACTCCAAGTAATATCTTGATTATATGCTGGTAATTGAAGCATTTGATATGCAATTTCAATCTTTATTTGTCCGTCTCCTTCTTTTTCAAGATTTAGCTTAATAGATTTTAGAGATAATTCACTCAAATCAAATGGAATAGAATCCATATCCATACCACCCAAATTAAAACTATTAATTAAGCCTTGCAGGTTGTTAAAATCTATTTTAACGTTATTGTATCTAGCTTCTTCTAAAGACCAAGTGCCAACAACTCTTTGTTTAGGAGTGCGAAAAGTAAGAGCAGGTCCTTCTTCGTATTTTTTACATGCCGAAAATATCATGCTAAAACCTAGTATAGCAAGGATAATGATTGAAATCTTTTTCATAAATATTTTTTATTAAATTGTAAATTAAATTTTTTGCTAATATACAAAATTTATTAATGCAAAAAGTCCAAATTTTAAAATTCGAACTTTTTTTATGATTAGTATGAAAAAAAGTAAATTTATTGAAATACAGGTGTAAATCCCATATTATAAAAAGTGAAAGCGTAAGTGTCAGCAATTTCGTCAATAATTTTTTTAGTAGGTTTTCCTGCGCCATGTCCTGCTTGAGTTTCAATTCTGATAATTACAGGTCTTTCGCCTTTGTAAGTTGCTTGTAAAGTTGCAATATATTTAAACGAATGTGCTGGCACAACTCTGTCGTCGTGATCGCCAGTAGTAACTAAAACAGCAGGATATTCTACATCAGGTTTTATGTTATGCACAGGCGAATATTTATATAAATACTCAAACATTTCTTTGCTATCTTCGCTAGTTCCGTAATCTGTTGCCCAATATCTGCCAATAGTAAATTTGTGGTATCTAAGCATATCCATTACGCCAACAGCTGGAAGTGCTACTGCAAATAAATCTGGACGTTGATTTGCAACAGCTCCAACCAATAATCCACCATTAGAACCACCTTGAATAGCAAGTCGTTCTGGTGATGTGTATTGTTTTGAGATTAAATATTCTGCTGCAGCAATAAAATCGTCAAAAACATTTTGTTTTTTCATTAATGTACCAGCTTTATGCCATTCTTCTCCATATTCGCCCCCACCTCTAATGTTTGGAATTGCAACAATTCCTCCTTGTTCTAACCATACACAACGAGAAATACTAAATGAAGGAGTTAAAGAAATATTGAAGCCTCCATAACCGTATAATAAAGTTGGATTTTTACCATCTAAAGCAATTCCTTTTTTATGAACAATAA
>DAONZU010000162.1:0-4525 GCA_035406965.1 Bacteroidales bacterium | reverse complement strand
CTAATTAAAATTTTTTGCATTTGCAAAATTATTTGCTAACTTTTTTTGACCTGCAGTTTGAGCGAGGTAGCTTGTCCTTAGGACAACACAATTAATTATCAATTGTTCAATTATCAATTATCAATTGTCTTTGACAGTTTTCTAAAACTAACTCCAATTCCAGATTCTATAAAGTGTGCTTTAAAGCCAAAAGCTCTAAGAGTTAAGTTTATAAAAAGATAATCCGAAAGATAATATCTTGCACCAATTCTTGTGTAAAAATTCTCTGTTTTTTTCACTTGCTGGTAATAGTAAAACCCTGCAAAAGTTGTCAATTCTAATCTGTTGAAAATTAGCTGATGCCCAAAGCTAATGCCATATTTTAAAATTTCGCTAAATTTATCTGTTCGCATCATTAAGCTATCTCTCTCACTATCATAATAATAGTACAGATTTTCATTATAAAAAATATCGTGAGAAGCCCCAACTTTTCCTATTGGCGAATATTGATAATTATAAGCAAGTGAGTGAGAACTGCATAAAAAACCGCCACCTCTGCTTTCGGGAATTTCTTTATATTCATCAGATGTGCAAAAACTTATAAATGTGTAAATCTCATGCGGACTAAGTCTTTCCCGCGAATATTCTGAATACTTAAATTCTGATTTTTCAAGTAATAAATGACTGTATGATAAAGATAGAAAAACTTGATTTACTCCTAAATTTGGTTTTCTTGTCGAACCATTTGAATTGTGCATAAAATCAGCACCTAATCTTAATAAAGAATAATTCCCAAATTGATATGAAGCGTTAAATCCTAAAGTAAATAAATAATTTATATTTGTTCCTATTGCAACATTGTAGGGGTTTTTATCTTTATCATATTTCTCTGTTAGGTAAGATAAACCCGAAGAACTTCTAATGTTAAATTCAAAATTTGGAGTTTTTGCTAAATTAAATTCCATAAGTCCGTAGGCAGAGAATGAATAGCCAAAGACTTCGGGATTTCCTAAGTTGTAAAAACTTAGCCCAAAGCCTTTGTATGGGAATTTGTATTTTTTATTATAGCATTTATCACTGTAATTTTTAGTTAAATAATTGACCTCAAAGCCAAAGCTGGTTTTGTCTATCAATTCATTCATTATTCTGTGATGAGGCACAAATTTTCCTATAGAAGTTTTGCCTTCAATAAAAGAATATTTTTGCGAAAATGTAAAAAATGATAAGAAAATTAATATGACAAATAATAATATTCTTTTCATTTATTTTTTATTTAGATTTATCTGGAAAATCCGGAATTGCTGGTTTTGTTTTTCCAAATTTTTCAATTTCTTGAAGAATTATTTTAATTGCTTCGTTTAGTTGTTGGTCGTTTCCTAAAAACTCTTGATATGGGTCGTTTTCTACAACTACGTCAGGGTCAACGCCATAGCCTTCAATTATCCAACCATTTTCGTCGAAGTGTGCAAATTCTGGTTTAGAAAGTGTTGCTCCGTCAATAAATGGTAAACTTCCTCTAATTCCTACAACACCGCCCCAAGAGCGTTGACCTACCGTTACGCCAAGTTCGTGTCTTTTAAATTGATAAGGGAACAAATCGCCGTCAGAAGCAGAGTAATTATCTAATAACAAGACTTTTGGACCAAATAACATGCCTCTCGGTTTCATGTTTGTAAGTGGCACATCTCTTTGCATTCCCATAATAGAAAGTTCTCGCCTTAATCTTTCTATCAACATTGGACTTACATTTCCACCGCCATTTCCTCTGTCGTCAATAATTAAGGCTTGTTTTGATAATTGTGGATAATAATATTTCATAAATTCATTCAATCCCGCAACCGACATGTCAGGCACATGAATATATCCAACTTTGCCGTCTGTTGCTTCGTTTACTTTTCTTATGTTTTCTCTAACCCAATTAAAATAAATTAAGTCAGCTTCGTCAGAAATTGGTTTTACAAAATATTTCTTAGCATTTTTTCCATTTGAGCTTGTGCTTACTTCTATTTCAATCATTTTGTCGGCTTGGTCAATTAAAACAGAAAAAATATTGTCAACTTCTTTTAAATCTTGTCCATTTATGCTTGTAATATAGTCGTTTTCGTTAATGTCTAATCCAATTCCAGTTAAAGGCGAAGTTAAATTATTACGCCAGTTTTCGCCTTGATAAATTTTTGTAATTTTAAAATAACCTGATTTATCTTTTTCAAATTCAGCACCTAATAAGCCTGTTTTAATTCTTTGAATTTCTTTTCTGTCGCCACCGCCAACGTAAGCATGACCAACATTTAGTTCGCCAATAAGTTCTCCAATAATATAATTCAAATCATTTCTCGAGTTAACATAAGGCAACAGTTCTGCATATTTATTTTTTTGTTTTTCCCAATCAACTTGATGTAAATTTGGGTCGTATAAAAAATCACGCATTTGTCGCCATGCTTCAAAATAAATTTGTTGCCATTCGGCTTTTAGGTCTATGTTTATTTTTAAATCAGAAAAAGATACAGACTCTTTTAAACTTAAACTGCCTGTTGGTAAATTGCTAATATACCAATTGCCATTATTATATACCAAAACATTTTTTCTGTCTGCAGAAATTTGATAATTCCAATAATCGCCAATTTCCTGTTCTTTTTTCTCATTCAAATCGTAATATTTGAATTTTGAACTTTGTCCTCTACGACTTTCAACAAAATACAGTTTTCCATTTACATAATTCAAATTTCTAAAATTACCTGCAAGCATTGGTAAAACAGCTATTCTATTTTCAATATTTTTAATTTCTAAATTAAAAGCTTTGTCATCTTTTTTTGCAGTGTCTTTACCAAAAACTTCTATATTTTCGTTTGCAAAAGGCGATTTAATATCAGAATTTAAGGTCAAGAAATAAATTCTACTCATATCTTGGTAAGCGATATTCCATTCCACAGCTGAATAAATAGGATTAAAATCGCGATTAGAAATAAAGAATAAATATTTTCCATCGTGGCTAAAATGTGGCGAGTAAGAGTTATACCATTGAGATGTAACTTTATATTCTTTTTTATCTTTAATATTGTATAAATAAATTTGCAGAACTCGGTTTTCGTCTTCGTCAGAAAAAGCCACCCAATTATTGTCTGGCGACCAAGTATAATCATAAATTTCTCTTGCAATAGATTTGTGAATAGTGGTAATTGCTTTGGTTTCGATATTTATACAATTTAATTCTAAAGATTTTGTATTCCACAGCAAATTTTTACTGTCAGGCGACCAAACTAATTTATAGATATATCCTTTTTCAAAATTTGTAAGTTGTTTTTCGCTATTTACTTTGTCGGGTTCTTGAATATAAATTTGATATTCGCCTGATTTGTCAGAAAGGTAAGCAATATATTTTCCATCTGGCGACCAAACAGGATTTCTATCGTGAGCATTTGAAGATTGAGTTAAGTTTTTAGTAATTCCATTTTTTGCAGGAACAGAAAAAATATCGCCCCTTGCCGAAAGAGTTAAACGGCTGCCATCAGGAGATATATGAACGTTTGTAGCCGATTTTGAAACATCTTTAATTATGTTTCTGCTATTAGCAAAATCTTCTTGAATTTGAATTTGTAACTTAGTTAATTTGTTGTCGTTTAGGTTAAATTTATAAATATATCCACCATTTTCAAAAACAATATATCCTTTACCTAAACTTGGAAATTTTATGTCAAAATCTGTGAAGTTTGTAAGTTTTTCAATGTTTTTATTATTCAAATCATATACAAATAAATTCATTGTTCTGTCTCTGTCTGAGAGGAAATAAATTTTATTTTCGTGCCACATTGGGAAAATATCTTGGGCAACATTATTAGTAATATTTTCGATTTTTTTAGTTTTGAAATCAAAAATCCATATATCGTCAGCCATTCCGCCTTTGTAATATTTCCAAGTTCTAAACTCTCTAAACACTTGATTTAGAGCCAATTTGTTTCCGTCAGGCGAATACGAACACCACGAAGCATAGGCTAATGGAAGTTGTTCGCTCATTCCGCCATCGACAGGAGCTAAAAAAAGCTGACCTTTAAAATCGTTAAAAGATTTTCCGCGAGTTCTGTAAACCACGTTTTTACTGTCATTAGTCCATGTCATTACAATATTGTTTGGACCCATTCTATCAGAAATATCATCACGGTTTAAACAAGCGGTGTAAGTAATTCTTTTAGGAATTCCACCTTCGGCAGGCATTATATAAACTTCTGAATTTCCATCGTATTGAGCTGTAAACGCAATATGTTTCCCGTCAGGCGAAAATCTTGGAAAAATCTCCAAACCTTCATGCGAAGTCAAGCGTCTGGCTAAACCACCTTGGTCAGAAACTAAATACAAGTCGCCAGCATAGCTAAACACAATTTTATCTCCATAAATATCTGGAAAACGCATTAAACGTGTTTCGGCGTTTTGAGAAAATAAACTAAAACTTAAAAATGAAATAAAACAAAAAACCAAAAATTTCTTCATAATCTTTAATATTTAAAATGTCTATACTTTTGAGTTCGTGAAAATAATAAAATTTAGGGAAATT
>DAONZU010000161.1:0-4555 GCA_035406965.1 Bacteroidales bacterium | reverse complement strand
TTGATAAAGCAACTAAAATTGCAGTTACTGAAACAATCAAATTTTTAGAACAAAATAAATTCCCAGAAAAAGTAATATTTTGTGTCTTTGGAAAAGAAACAGAAGAAATTTATAAAGAAATGTTTTTGAACTTAAACTTGTGATTGTGTTAGTTCCTATAAAAACCAATAAAGTTTGGAATTACATGCAACGTTTTAGCAATATAAACTGTCTAATAGATATGAAAAACAAGTTAAAATTGTAATTGATAGTCTCAAATATAAATATTAACACTAAAAAATATTTGTCATGAAAAAAAATCTTCTTTTCATTTTCCTAATATGCATTTGTTTGCAAACTTATTCTCAATTTGGTGGTGGAACAGGAACAGAGGAAGACCCTTACCAACTTTACACCAAAGAGCATATTGACAGTATGGTAAATCAAGATACAAATGGTAAATATTATGTTTTGATGAATGATATTACAGACACAATTACAGATAAAATTTGTTCGACTTTAGCTGGGTCTTTTAATGGTAAGGGACATAATTTAATCGTAAATTCAGGACTGTCTTTGTTTACTTCGATTATGGAATCTGGTAGATTAGATTCTTTATCCGTTTCTGGAATCATGCATAATTTTCCTCCTTTTTGCAATGCAAATCAAGGAACAATAAACTTTTGTACAAATAATTTAAACGATAGCTCTACAATTAGTTCGGGAATATGCCGTGTAAATAAGTTAAATGGGAAGATTATCAATTGTACAAATAATTTAAATTTTAGTAGTGGAAATTACTTGGAAATTGCCGGAATATGTTCTTTATCTTACGGTATAATTCAAAATTGCATAAATAACGGTAATATCACAATACAAGTAACAAGTGGAAACTTTGCGGGGATTTCTGTACGAGGGTATGGAAAAATTTTAAATTGTATTAATAACGGTTCTATTAGCCAAGTGGGAATGGGAGAATCTGTTCATATCGGAGGAATTACAAGAATATCAATGAGTACATTAATTCAAAACTGTATAAACAATGGAGATATTTCATGTAAAAATGCACATTGTGCAGGTGGAATTAGCGGAGATATTACTCAAGTTAAAATAGTGAATTGTGTAAACAACGGTAATATTAATGGAACTGCAATAAATGCAGGCGGTATAGCAGCATGGCTAGATAGGGATTCAATTGTTAATTGTTTTAATTCAGGACAAGTATTAACTACTTCATTAATCAACGAGCCTACAGGATCGGGGATAGCTAATATTCAAAATGATAGCTCAATGGTTATAAATTGTTTAAATGTTGGCAAATGTAGTGAAGATGGTGTGGTCGGTAGTGATGAAGACATCTTAGCAGTTACCAACAGTACTATTCAAAATAACTATTACGACAAACAAATGTGCTTGAAGAAAGGATTTAGTAGAATTGAAAATTTAGAGTTTATTTGCTACGATAGTATAAATGCCTGCGAAGGAAAACTTACAACACAGTTAGTTGGCACAAGTCCCGAATTGCAAGCACTTCTTGGTGATGACTGGTCTTATGCCGAAGGACGTTATCCCATTCCTTTAGGATTAGAAAATCATCCTGCTGCACAACTTGCCGCCACACCTATGTATTTGCCTTACACCGACCAAGATAATTACAATACAGTTGATAGTGTAACATGCCATTTTATGCTTGGTACAAAAAATAATGTAGAATGGGAGTGTTCTTCTCCTACAGTTAATTTAGAAGAAACCGAAGACGGTCTAAAAGGTGTTTTGCAATCAACTGGGTTTGTAAATCTAGTAGCAAGTTTAGGTAATTATCATAAAAACATTATCTTAAATATAAAATCTGTTTGTGAGCCAAATTACAAAAATGAAGAAATTCAAAAAACTCAAGCTATAGCTTATCCAAACCCAACAAAAGATATGCTTTATTTTAATCAAGCTTCAGCTTATGAGATTTACGATTTGCAAGGCAAACTAATTATGAAAAGCAAAAAACCGCAAAATTTTGTAAATACATCAAAATTAAAATCTGGAATTTATCTTATAAAAATTGGAGAAGAAATAATGAAGTTTGTTGTGGAGTGAAAAAATAATGCCTCATGCAACGTTTTAGCAATATAAACTGTCTTATAAATATAGAATTTAAAGTTAAATTTAAAATTTGTTAATTATGAGAAAGCTGATATTAGTATTTACAATAATTTTATTTTCGTGTTTTTCTTTTTCGCAAGAACACCCATGGCAAGGTGAAGGCACGGTAGAAAACCCATTTAAAATTTTTACTATTGACGATTTGAATACTATTCGGCAATATGAAAATGACCCTTTGTATTATTTTCTTGTAGATGATGAATCTATTCATATTCCAGTGTCATACTATAATATGCATTTTGAATTAATGAACAATATTGATGATAGTCTAACTCATAGATTATGCAATGATTTTGGTGGACATTTTCATGGTAAAGGACATTATATAAGATTAAATTATAATACACCTTCAGGTGAAACAGGAGAGTTTATTGGTAGTGTTTTGTGTGGGTCAATAGACTCATTACGTTTAGAAGGCAATATGTTTAATTCTTATGGAATATTTGGAGGTGTAGGAGGAGAAATAAATCATCTTATATGTAATCTAAACGTTAAAGCACAAGTTTGGAATATTAACACGACTTTGTATTTATTCTGTAATGGTATTACGGGAACATTTAAAAATTGTATTAATTATTCAGATATAAACATAGATGCTAATAAATACATAAGTTGTGGTTTTTTTGAAAATGGTAATGGAGTTATTGATGGCTTTATAAATTATGGAAATTTTAATATTGAAACTACAAACGAAAGTATAGTTGAAGCTTGGGTTTTAATAAAAGCTTCATCAGCAGATATAAAAAATTGTGTAAATTATGGTAATTTTACTATTAATGGAATTCCTGAATTTGCAAATGTTTCCATAATGTCTATGGGCTCTCATGGCACAATTAGTAACTGCCTAAATACAGGTGATATTTTTGCTAAAAAAGTTGATGTTCTGGGTGTTTTTTCAAGTTGGAATTTTGGCAATGTTATAAATTGTGTAAATACAGGAAGAGTAATTGGTGATAAAATTACAGGTGGAATAGTTGGAACGAATTATGAGCCTGGATTGGTTAAAAATTGTCTTAATGCTGGTTATGTACAAGGCGATAGTATTTCAGGTGGAATAGTTGGAAATAATTATGGGGGTTCTGCAAAAAATAATTTATCACTATATAAAACATATGGCTATTCAATTTTTGGAGATAGCATAGATAATTCTCAACAATTTTACCCAGATAGTTTAATGTTTGAAAACAATTTTTACGACAAACAGTTGCTTACTCAAATGTCTAGTCCTGAAGGTGATATTTTAGAAAATAATGCTGCAAAAGGTTTGCTAACTACTGAAATTACAGGTTTCGCTCTACAAGACATTCTTGGCGATGACTGGTCTTATGCCGAAGGTCGTTATCCCATTCCTTTAGGATTAGAAAATCATCCTGCTGCACAACTTGCTGCTACGCCAATGTATTTGCCTTACACCGACCAAGATGATTACAATACAGTTGATAGTGTAACATGTCATTTTATGCTTGGTACAGAAAACAATGTAGAATGGGAGTGTGGCTATCCTTCAGTTAATTTAGAAGAAACAGAAGACGGACTAAAAGGTGTTTTGCAAACAACTGGGTTTGTAAATCTAGTAGCAAGTTTAGGTAATTATCACAAAAACATTATCTTAAATATAAAATCTGTTTGCGATCCAGTTTACAAAAACGAAGAAATCCAAAAAACTCAAGCTATTGCATATCCAAACCCAACAAAAGATATACTTTATTTTAATCAAGCCTCAGCTTATGAGATTTACGATTTGCAAGGCAAACTAATTATGAAAAGCAAAAAACCGCAAACTTCTGTAAATACATCAAAACTAAAATCTGGAATTTATCTAATAAAAATTGGAGGAGAAATAATGAAGTTTGTAGTGGAGTGAAAAAATATTTAAAACACATCGTCCCAATCATCGCCATTATCAACAAAGGTCGTTTTTTTTATATAATATTCTCCAGTTTTTAGCGTTGTAGCACCCATGCCGAACAATTACGCCTTGCCCGCAAGGGCAACATGTGATTAACCGTAAGATTTATCTTGCGGTGGAGATACCCCCCAACTCCCTCGCCCGCAAGGGCGACACAATAAAGTCAGCTAAAAATGATACGTTGAACGTAGTTGAAGTGTTAAAAGTGTTGTGTTGCCCTACGGGCAAGGCTTTTGAGGGTCTATCTACCGCAGGCTGCGCCTACGGTTAATCACATGTTGTCCTACGGACAAACCCCTGATAGTCTTATATTGTCCTTACGGACAATTATATATGTAAGTGCTGTTTACTATGTTACAACATCCAAACATAATAAATAATGTTTGATTATCAAAGACTTATCGAGTATTGCAAAAAAGTGTGAAAGACAGGAAATTTGTAGTGGAGTGAAAAAATATTTAAAACACATCGTCCCAATCATCGCCATTATCAACAAAGGACGCTTTTTTC
>DAONZU010000160.1:0-4570 GCA_035406965.1 Bacteroidales bacterium | reverse complement strand
ATAGCGAAATTATTAGCTACGAACTTTATGATGCACTTGGTAGAGTATTGATAAATAAATCAAATGTTTCTAACACTGAAAGCATTGTAAACGTATCTTCGCTAAAACACGGAATGTATATGCTTAGACTAAATACTGCAAATGGAAGCGGAATGTTTAAAGTAATAATTGATAATTAGAAATTAGTACTTAGTTATATAGATTTTTAAGGGCGGACTTGTGTTCGCCCTTTTTTGTTTTCAAAGTTCTTTCAACTTGACAAACTTTATAAACTTTTAACTGAAGTATGTTTTGAAAAATTGTTTTAAATCTTTAATTTTGAACAAATTTTAATTTTAAACAAATGAAAATTATTAAATTATTATTTTTTGCAACTTTAATGCTAAGTTTGTCTTTTGGTTGCAAAATGAAAAACACTTGCGAACTAAACCATACTGGTGAAATTGCAGTAACAAACAAAACTGGCGATGTTCTTGATGTTTATATTGATAATCTTAAAGTTTTTTCTTTAGACAATCTTGCAACAAAAACCATAGATAAGCCTGTTGGTGAGTATAAAGTGAAATGTTTAAAATACCCCAACGAGTGGGAACAAACTGTAATTATTATAGAATGTGAAACAGTAAGCGTTCAGTTTCCTGAATCTGAGGAATAATGGACAATCTTAAAGTTTATTCGGCATCTGCTGGTTCGGGCAAAACTCATAGTATTGCTAACGAATACATAAACTTATTGTTTCAAAATAGTTCGGCTTGGCGAAGTATTTTAGCTGTTACTTTTACAAATAAAGCCTGCGACGAAATGAAGTCGAGGATTATTGAAGAACTACATAAAATTAAAATTGCTACCAACACCGAAAAAATTAAAACTTTAGCAATACAAAATGATTGTACAGAAAAAGAAGTTATTGATAATACACAAAAAATTTTTACTGGGATTTTACATGATTATTCTTTCTTTTCTGTTTTAACAATAGACAGCTTTTTTCAAAAAATATTACGCAATTTCACTAAAGAAACAAAAATCCAATACGACTATGAACTAGAACTTGACTCTAACAAAGTTGTAAGCACTGCAGTAGATGAACTTCTTGAGCAATCAAATACAGACGAAAACCTTAGACCACTTATACTTGAATTGGTTAACGAAAAAATGCAAGACCAAAAAAAGTGGGATTTCCGCTCCGAACTAATCACTTACCTAAAAAATGTAATAAAATCCGACTATAGAAGCTTTCAAACACAATATGACGTTTTTTTTAAAAATCCTGAAAATCTCGAAAATTTAAAAAAGGAACTTAAAAAAATTGAAGACGATTTTATAAAAGAAATTAATTCTTTAAAAAAACAATACGAAGACTTATTAAAAAAATACAATCTCACAGGCGATGATTTTAAAGGGAAATCAAGATCTGTAATTAATAAAATTTTAAAATCCTTAACGACCTTACAATCAGGCGTCAACGTTGATATTGACAATATTTTTGACAAAGCTTTTGAAATTGAAGCCTGGCTTGGAAAAGATAAATTAAACGATAATGTGTTTGTAGCGGTTTTTAATCAATGCTACGAAATATCTGCTAAAACACAAGATTTTTTACTAAAAAATTATTGCACTTACAATAGCATTTTAATAATTTCAAAAAATCTATCTAAAACTAGATTAATCAATTATGGTTTAAGTGCAATAAAAGAATATTTAGGAAGAGAAAATAAATTTTTAATAGATGATGTTCCTATTTTCCTTTCAGAAATTGCTAACCATAATAATGCATCTTTTATTTATGAAAAAACCGGTACTTTTTACAATAATTTTCTAATTGACGAATTTCAAGACACTAGTGTAACACAGTGGGACTCTCTAAAACCTCTTTTGGAAGAAAGTTTGGCTAAAGGTTTTCTAAATATAATTGTTGGAGATTTAAAACAGTCTATTTATGGTTGGCGTGGAGGCGATTGGAAATTATTAGCTCAAGAACTAAAAAATACTTTTCCAAATTATTATTCTGAGATAAATCTAGAAGACAACTGGCGAAGTGGAAAGCACATTGTGGAATTTAACAATTCGTTTTTCAAAAACGCTATAGAAATTTTATCAGAAAGCATAAAAAACGATGTACCAGACGATTTGCACGAGCAAACTTCTAAATTATTACAAAATACTATTTACGAAAACATTAAGCAAAACAACAAAAAAGATTTCAAATCAGAAGTTAAAATAAAGGTTTTTAATGAAAATAATAGAGAAGAAATTTTAGAAAATTTAGTAGCTCAAATCGAAGAAATTCAACTCAACAAGCACCCAGCTGGCTCGATTTTAATTTTGGTGAGAGGCAATACCGATGGTAAAGAAATTGCAAACTATATTTTAAAATATTCTCAAAGCGAAAACGCTAAACCAAATGTAACTTATGATGTAATTTCTTCTGATTCTTTGTTCATTAATTCAAATTCAGCTGTGAATTTTATTATTTCAATTTTTAAATACTTGAATAATAATAAAGACGAAATTGCTCTTTCAGAAATCTATTCTTCGTACAATATTGATAATCAAGAAGATATTGATAAAATATTTACAAATAAAGTTTTAGAATCCAAACTTCAAAATATTCAAGAAAAAATTAGAAATAAACTAGTTTACGAAAGTTCCGAAATTATTATAAATGAATTTGAATTAAATAAAAAGCAGGAAAACATTCCTTTTCTTAGTTCTTTTCAAGATTTAATATTGAAATTTGAACAAAGATATGCTTCTGAGATTAGCTTGTTTCTTGAATTTTGGGAAGAAGAAGGTAAAGCTCAAAATATAATAGTTCCAGAAAAACAAAATGCAATAAACATACTTACTGTTCACAAAGCCAAAGGTTTAGCAGCAGATTTTGTACTAGTTCCATTTTGTAACTGGTCGATGAATCAATATAATAACACTATTTGGGTTAGTTCAAACACTCCCCCATTTAACGCTTTACCAACTTGGGCAGTAAACTACGACAATAAACTTCGCAATTCTGTTTTTGCCGAAGATTTTCATCTTACAAAATTCAAAAATATTGTTGAAGCTTTTAATATTTTGTATGTTGCATTTACCAGAGCTAGAAAAGGGCTGTACATTTCAAGCATAGACCTTACAGATAATACAAATTCTAAAATTTCAACTTTTTTAAATAAAACTATTGCCAGCCCAAATTTTCAAAACGAATTGAATTTAACAATTTCAGAAAATCCTGATGCTTCTTACACAGAATATTATTTTGGCGAAACACCTGATGCTGAAGCAGATGCAAAAGAAGATGTTTATATAAATACTTATCCTGTTTATTTAGCAAATAAAAAAATAAAGATAAAATCTTCTTTCGAAAGAGATAAATTAGATACAGAAAGTGAGTCTTCAATTCGTAAAGGAATAGTTTTTCACAAAATTTTTGAAAACATTTTATACTCAAAAAATATTTCTTCAGCAGTGAAAAAACTTGTACATTCGGGCTTTATCAAAAGTTCTGAACAAGATTATTATATAGATGAAGTAAATAAAATCATATCAAAACCTTTTGTAAGCGATTGGTTTTCAGAAAAATACAAAGTTCTTAACGAAAGTGAAATAATTGATAAAACAGGTCAAGTTTTTAGACCCGACAGAATTATTTATAATGATGAAAAAATTTGCATAATAGATTATAAATTTGGCGAAAAAGAAAATTCTAATTATGTAAATCAAGTGAAAAGATATGGTAAATTACTGAAAGACTTGAATTACCAAAACATAGAAATTTATATTTGGTATGTATTATTAGATTTTTTAATTAAAGTTGATGCAAATTCAGGTAATACTGAAAAAATATTTTTAAAATGAAAAGATTAATACGCTTTTTTGTACGACATATACCTCGACCAATATTAATAAGAATGTCGGGTTTATTTTCCTTTTTTGTTCGCTGGTTTTACCGTGGTAAAAAAGTTGAATGTCCAATTTGCGAGAATAAATTTAGAAAGTTTTTGCCTTATGGTAGCAAAGCTGGCGAAAATCGCTTATGTCCGGTTTGCTTATCATTAGAGAGACACAGATTAATATATTTGTATTTAAAAAATCACGACAATTTCTTTTCAGAAAAATACAAAGTTTTACATATTGCCCCCGAACAGCCATTTTTAAAAAGATTTAAAAATCTTTCAAATTTAGATTATACCTCTGCCGACTTAGTTTCTCCAATTGCAGATTTACATTTTGATATTATGAAAATTCCACTCGAAGACAATACTTACGACTGGGTAATTTGCAATCATGTGTTAGAGCATGTTGAAAGCGACATAGAAGCTATGAAAGAAATTTTAAGAATTTTAAAACCTGGTGGTAAAGCTATTTTGCAAGTACCTATAAATTACGATTACACAGAAACTCACGAAGATTTAAGCATTACCGACCCAAAAGAAAGAGAAAAAATATTTGGGCAATACGACCACCTTAGATGGCACGGCTTAGACTATCCCGAAAGACTAAAAACAGTTGGTTTTCAAGTACTTGAATTTAATATTAAGGATTTTCTTACTCCCGAAGAAATTGAAAAATATAGATT
>DAONZU010000159.1:0-4574 GCA_035406965.1 Bacteroidales bacterium | reverse complement strand
TTGTAGATGTAACAATAACTAATATCGAAGAAATAAAAACCTCTCTTTTCTCTGCAGAAATATATCCAAACCCTGCTAAAGATTTACTAACCATTAAATGCGATAACGAAATAATAAGCTACGAACTTTATGATGCACTTGGCAGATTGCTGATAAACAAATCAGAAGTAGCTAATAATGAGAGCATTGTAAATGTATCTTCGCTTAAACATGGAATATATATACTTAGACTTAATACTGAAAAGGGAAGCGGAACCTTTAAATTGATAATTGATAATTGAAGAATTGAGAATTAAGAATGAAGAATTAATTCAGTTAAAAGTTAAAAGTTAAAAGTTAAAAGTGGCTGGCGCGTCTATTGCTTCGCAGAGTTCGCAAGCTCACTCTGCTCGCTTGGGCTTATCGTGAAGATGAATGAAGAATGAAGAATTATGGATTTACGATTTTGGATTTTGGATTTGAGATTTTGGATTTGAGATTTTGGATTTGTGGATTTACGATTTGTGGATTTACGATTTTGGATTTTGGATTTAAAAAGTTTTTAGTGTTTAGCATGAAGATAAATGAAGAATGAAGAATGAGTTAAAAGTTTATAAAGTGCAAACCTATTTTAGGACATAACAACTTTCGACTTTTAACTTTTAACTGATTTATTGATTTGTGATTTTAATCATATTTTTGTAAATTTGCACAAAATTTTGACAATATGAGCATATATTTTGAAGAACCTAATTGTAGAGATTGTAATCTTGTCTTTTCTACTGTTTTTAAAAAGCTAACTGTAGCTCAATTAGACTATTTGTCAAAAAACAAAGTGTGTTCTCAAATAAAAAAAGGAAAAACACTTTACAAAGAAGGTAGTCGCATAACAGGTGTATATTGTATCAATGATGGAATTTTAAAAGTTTATAAAACTGGTTGCGAAGGAAAAGAACAAATTGTAAAGTTTGCTAAAAAAGGCGACATCATTGGTTATCGCTCGGTTATAAATGGAGAACCTGCTTGCACAAGCGTAAAAGCTATTGAAGATTCTGCTGTTTGCTATATAAATACTCAAGAACTTTATGGTTTACTAAAAGAAAATAGCGAACTAGGAATTGAACTTTTACAAATTGCATGTGCAGAACTTGACGAAGCAAACAACTATCTTACTGACATTGCTCAAAAATCTGTAAGAGAAAGACTTGCAGAAATATTACTAAAACTTCAAGACGATTTTGGTACTGACAAAGAAGGAATAATAAACATTACTTTAACACGCGAAGAACTTGCTAATATTATAGGTACTGCTACCGAATCTGTTATTAGATTGTTGTCAGAATTTAGAAACGAAGGACTTGTTGATTTACAAGGTAGAAAAGTTAAAATCTTAAACATTCAAAAACTTAAAAAAATTAGTAATGTTTTTAAATAAAAATGCCTAACAATCAAAGGATTAACTCAATATTAGAAAAAGCTAACAACCTTGAATTTTTATCGTTTAATGAATGTATATTTTTGTATCAACATGCAAGTTTAAGTCAGTTGCTATTTGTTGCTAACCAAATTCGACAAAAAATTCACCCAAATAATATTGTAAGTTATATAATTGATAGAAATATTAATCTTACAAATGTCTGTGTTTCAAATTGTTTGTTTTGTAATTTTTGTAGAAATAAAAATTCTGAGCAAGCATATGTTTTAAGCATTGAAAAATATATTGAAAAAATTGAACACTTAAAATCTTTGGGTGGAAATCAAATTTTATTGCAAGGTGGCATGAATCCATCTCTTAATTTGGAATATTACGAAACTTTATTTAAAGAATTAAAAAAATTTTATCCTGATTTAAAACTTCATGCTTTAGGTCCACCAGAAATTGCTTTTCTTTCAAAACAAGAAGGAATAAGCACAAAACAATGTCTGCAAACACTTATAAATGCTGGTTTAGACAGCCTGCCAGGTGGAGGTGCAGAAATTTTGTCGGACAGAGTTCGCAAATTAGTTTCACCTGCAAAAGTTTGCTCCGAGCAATGGTTAAACATTATGCACGAGACTCATCAACTAGGCTTAACAACTTCTGCTACAATGATGTACGGACATTTAGAAACTATAGAAGAAAGAATTGAACATTTTTTAAAACTTAGAAATATTCAAAAAATAAAACCCGAAAATGCAAAAGGATTTATTTCGTTTACTGCATGGTCTCTCGCTGGTAAAAATACAAGATTGTTAAAAAAATATCCTAAAATTAAAGCTGTTAATTCTACAGAATTTCTAAAAATGTTGGCTTTGAGCAGAATAATATTGATAAATATTCCCAATATTCAAGTCTCGTGGCTAACTAGAGGTAAAGAAATTGCAAAACTTGCCCTACACGGAGGAGCAAACGATATGAGCAGTATAATGATAGAAGAAAATGTGGTTTCTCAAGCTGGCAAAAACTTTAAACTCGGCGTTAAAGAAATGAAAGAAACAATTTTAGAAGCTGGTTTTATTCCACAATTAAGAAATCAAGAATATGAATATTTATAAAATTTTCTTGTAAATACCGTAATATTCGCAACTTGCACCAAAACTTTTGTAAAATCTTTCAACTCCCTCAAGAGAAGAGCCCTCAAAATCAAATATTTTTCCTTGCTCTATAGCAGTTTTTATTAAATCATTGATTATAAGCACCATAGACATAGTTTCTTTTCCTTTTTGAGATGACGCAGGTGCAAGATAGTATATTCTATTATTAAAATCAAGAATAAAAACAACAGAGCTAACTTCATTTTCAACTGTTGTAGCAAGCAATTTTCCATAACCTAAGTCCAAAGACTTTTCAACAATTTTTTTCAATGCGTTTTGCAATTTTTCATCATAAATATTGCTAGCTTCTTTATTTAAAAAATTAAAATATTCTTGAATTTCTATTGTTATAATTTTATGATTAAAGCTATCAGCTTTTTTTAAATTTCTAATTGTATTTTTTGAAAATAATTGTTGCTGCTCTTCAAAATTTTCAGAATTAATAAAATAATTTGGCTTTAGTTTATCTTCGCTAAAAATCATTGAATCAAAACTATTTCCATGAATTATTACAAAATGATAACCAAGATTTTTATAAAAATTTTCAATTTGATTTTTATCAATTTCAGTTTTTGCAAAAACACCTAATTGCTGACAAAACATTGGCTGAATTAAATAAGGAATACCAAATTTTTTCTTTTTTGGGAGTGGCATCACAATATTATAATTTTCATCACATAATAACTCCCAATTTGGCGACACAATATCTAAATACCAAGACATTGCATAAACCCTAGCCCACTTACATTCTAGTAAAGTTTTATCATACTTTTCAAAATCTATTTCACTATGTTTGAGCTTTATTATTTTCATTTTGCCTTTGATTAAAACTTTAGCCAATATTACTCAACATTTTTAAAGTTTCAAAATTTAATATTTCTATTACTCTATTATTAATTGCAATAATATTATCTTTTTTCAATTCAGATAAAATTCTTACTAAATTTTCGGTTGCCAAACCCGAAAACTCTGCAATATCTTTACGTGTAACACTTGTGTCAATTATATTTGATTTAAAAACTTTTTCTGATAAATACAATAACGAATCACATACTTTACCAATGGCTTGTTTGTTGGCAATACTTCCAAGTTTATCGTAAACAGTTTGTAAAGACTTTGAATAAATTTTCATAATTTCAATTGCAAAATCGGGATTTTTCCTAACAATTTTATCAAACTCACTTCTTTCGACCAAATAAAATTTAGAAGGCACTAGCGCCTTGCACGAAAAATGATAATAAGAATCGCCATACAAAGTTGATAAACCAATTATATTAAAAGCACCTGTAAATTTAAAAATATGACTTTTATAGTGAGAATTTTCAATAAAAGATTTTACCATTCCCGACTTTATCAACATTATAAATGAAGCAAAAGTGCCTTGCTTGCAAACAGTTTCTCCTTTTTTAAAATCTACTTCAACTTTTGTAATTATTTCAATATCTTCGTTGCTAAGTTTAAGACTTTTTAGATAATCAGTAAAACTTATGTCTTTCCCATGAAGTTTATTTTTACTTTCTATGGTATTTGCATAAAATTCTTTTAATTTTCTAAAACTCAGATATTGATTAATTTTTTCAACTATAGTTTTAAAAAGTCGTGTTTCTTCTGGCAAAAATACTCCTTTTTCTGCTCTAACAGAATTTATATAGCAAATAATAAATTCTCCTACTTTCTCTCCATCAACTTCCAAATTTGCACTAAGTTTAAGGTTAGAATTTTTAAAACCATCACTTTCTACAACAAAATCATCTACAATAATTTTAGCCTTACAAATATCAGAAAATCGCCAACCTATTGGTGCAAATTCACAAATACCGATTAAAATATTCTTCAAATCTGAATCAAAATCTTTTAAAAGCTCATCTATTTTATAAATACAATCAAGCTCTTTTTTTCTCTCAGTCAGAGTTTTAAATACTAATTTTATATCGTCTTTATTCTTGCGCATTTAATTTAAAACTTGATGCAAAATTAATAAAAATCATATACCTAACAAAAATCATTGATAAATATCAATA
>DAONZU010000158.1:0-4578 GCA_035406965.1 Bacteroidales bacterium | reverse complement strand
AGCAGTTTCCTAAACTGTAGATCCAGGTTCGATTCCTGGTGGGGCTACTTTTTTGAATTAAGAATTGAATAATTAAGAATTAAGAATTATTTTTGGTGCGTCTATATTGCTTGCAATATATGGTGTGTAGGGTTGTGCGTGGAGAACCGAGTGAGCATCATGAGGGCTGAAAGCGAGCAGGTGAGCTTGCGAACCCTGCGAAGCTAACCTAAGCGAGCAAAGCAAATCAGTTAAAAGTTAAAAGTCGAAAGTTAAAAGTTGTTTTTTGCTTGGCATTCCTTTATGAACTTTTTACTTTATAAACTTTTAACTCATTCTTCATTCTTAATTCTTAATTGGTTTAACCCAAAATTAACTAAACACTTCTAAACTAAAAACTAAAAACTTCTCAACTAAACACTAAAAACTATCATTTATTTCCTGAATTTGTTCTGGGCTTAATTCATTTACTTTGTTTAAAATCAGTGAGTTAATATTCAAATGGCACACAAATTCTAAAACTTCCATTTTATCAAAAGCTTCAAATAAAGATTTGCCAATACTTATTGCTCCATGATTTTTCATAATGCAAACATCTGTGTCTTGTAGTTTATTTGCAACTTCTACAGCAAGTTTTTCTGAACCCATTAATTCATATTCTGATAGAGAAATTTTGCCAAGTAATAAACTTGCTTCGCCAGTTAAAGCTGTGTTTGGAATACTTCCTGCAACTGCATAGCTTGAAGCATAAACAGGGTGGGAGTGAACGATTGCAGAAATATCTTTACGTGTTTCGTAAATTTTTAAATGCATTCCACTTTCCATGCTTGGCTTTAACTTAGGTGTAATATTATTTTTATTGTCGTCAAAAACAATTATATCTTTCCATTTTATGCAGGATTTGTCGGTTTGGCTGGCAGTGATAAAAACAAAACCACTCTCATTTTTAAAACTAACATTTCCACCACTTGATGTAGTAAGACCTTGTGCATAAAGCCTTCTCATTATTTTTGCTACTTCTTTTCTTTCTTTTTTAAATATCATTTTTGAAACAATTTAGTAATTTCTTCTTCATTTGGTTTTATAATTCCTTTTTCGGTAATAATTCCTGTAATTAGTTCGGCAGGTGTTGTGTCAAAAGCAGGATTTAAAGCACCAGAGCCAGGATTTGTAATTTGCATTTCTTCAATTTTTCCTGATTTTAATTTTCCTGAACAATAAATTACTTCGTCTGCACTTCTTTCTTCTATAGGAATTGATTTGCCTGTTTTTGTTTTTAAATCTATTGTACTGCTTGGTGCGGCAATGTAAAATGGAATTCCATAATATTTTGCAGCAATTGCTTTTTCTAAAGTTCCGATTTTGTTTGCAGTATCTCCGTTTGCAGCAATTCTGTCGGCACCAGCAATAAACAAATTTATTTTTCCCTTAGACATATAATACGCTCCTGCATTGTCGGGAATTATTGCATGTGGTATATTTTCTTGTTTTAGCTCCCAAGCTGTAAGTCTTGCTCCTTGGTTGCGAGGACGAGTTTCGTCAACATACACAAATATATTTTTACCAAAATTATGAGCAGCATAAATAGGAGCAAGGGCAGAACCGTAATCAACTAAGGCTAACCAACCTGCATTGCAATGAGTTTCAATAGAAAAACCATCTTCTATCAATGTGTTTCCAAATTCTCCAATCAGGCGACCATGTTCGGCACATTCGTCTGCAATGGCATGAGCTTCAGAAATTGCAAATTCTTTTGAAATCTTTGCAGCATCTAAAACTCTTTGGGTTGCATAAAATAAATTTACCGCAGTTGGACGAGTTTGGTCAATTAGTTTTTTGGCTTTTTCTAAACTTGAATACAAATCTTGGCTTTTATTTTCATAAATAGCTTGAAGCATGGCATAAGCCGCAGCAGCACCAATAGAACCAGCACCACGAGTAATCATGGTTTTTATTGCCATGCAAGTAGTTTGCAAGTTTTTACTTTTAAAAATTTTAAATTCAAAAGGCAGTTTGTTTTGGTCTATCATAAAAACTGTTTCGTTTTCTACCCAAATTGCCCGATAATGTTTATTGTTAACTTTCATTTTTTAAAATTTTATTCAACAATTGCTTTTGTAAGCTCTTCAAGCGAAAAACCTGCAAAATAATCATTGAAATTTAAGTCTTTTAACTTGTTTTCAATATCTATATAAGTGTATCTAACACCAATTAGAGCATTTTCAATTTCTTCGAGATTGCTATTGTTGCCAAAAAAAGTACCGTAAAATTTAATATTTTCTATCATGGAATTTTTCACATTAGCAAAAACTTGTATTTTCCCAGCTGTGTATCTCGAATGTCTGTTTATATCAAACTTTGGTGATTTGCCCCAATTCCATTCCCAAGTTCCAAATTTGCTTGCTCTGTTTTTTTCAATTTCGGCTAATTCTTTTTGAGAAAAAGTATATTCTTTCATTGTTGGAAATTTGCGTTTCATGTGAGCAAGAAGTTTGTCAGCAAATTCTTCAACGCTAATTTTGTTTGGTAAATTTGGCAAAATATTGTCAACAGCACTACGAACAGATTTTGTAGCATTAGAGCTAATAATATTTTTAGGAATTTCTAAAGCTTTTGCTAATACACTTAGTTCAGTATTGAACAACAAACAGCCGTGGTGCATAATTCTACCTTTAATATAGGCTTGAGCGTTTCCACAGATTTTTTTTCCGTCAATTAAAATATCATTTCTACCCGAAAATTCTGCTGTAACACCTAATTCTTTTAGAGTGTCGATTACAGGTTGCGAAAATGTTTTAAAATCAAAATCATCTCCTTTTTCTTCGTTAGAAATAATTGTGTAATTCAAATTGTTTAAATCGTGATAAACCGCTCCACCGCCAGAAATTCGCCTTACAACATTAATATTATGCTTTTTTACATAATCTGCATTAATTTCTTCAAATGCGTTTTGATGTTTACCAATAATAATTGCTGGCTCGTTTATCCATAAAATAAATATTTTCTCGTGCTGAAGAAGACTTTTAAAACAATATTCTTCTAAAGCAATGTTGTAATCAGGTTTGTTGGATTTGTTTACAATATAAATCATAATAAAAATTTTAGATAGGCAAAATTAAGAATTTTTGGAGATAATCAGACTATATTTTAATCTTTTCAATTGCTCCAAGTGGATTCATAGCGTTGATAGGATAAATATAATCAAAATTTTTAACTTCATCTTCTTTTATTGTAATCATATTGATTTTGTGCTGTTGCAAGCTTTGACTTAGCATTGTGCCAAAAAGTAGCGGTGTGTTTGGCGAATATAAATTTCCATTTTTTTCAAATATAAGATTGCTGAATACAGAATCGCTAACATTTTTGTTTTGAATTAAAATTGGTAAAGTATTTTTATCAGTTTCTTGAGAAATAGTGTCGAAAAGCTTTCTATCAGTACTTTTAAATGAATATGTGAAATTATTTTCTATTTCAACTAATTTGTAAGTGTGAAATTTTGGTTTTGTATATTCTGCAAATTCTATTGATTGTTGGTGTGAATCATAGACAATTCTTATTTTGAAAAGTCCTTGTTTAGGAAATTTATTTTCAGAAATAATTTTTTCGATAGAAAAGTTGGCAGGCATTTTAAAAATCTGTAAAAAAGTTTTATTTACTCTTTCCTGATGGTAGTTTAAGTTATGTACAACTCCATTTTCGAGGCGTATGCTTTCAATAAATTGGGACATAAATTTTGTTTTTTAATTCGCTAAATTCTTTTTCTGCATCGCTTAGTTCAGTAATTCCACCGCCACTTTTGTAAAAATAATTTTCTCCATTTTTTTCAATAAATCTAATCATTACTCCAGAATCTAAACTTTCGCCAGTAAAAATTCCCATAACACCGCTATAAAAACCTCTGTCGTAGCCTTCAATTTTATTAATTATTTCAATAGCTTCGTTTTTAGGAACACCGCAAATTGATGCAGCAGGAAGTATAGAGTTTAATAAATCGCCTAAATTATCTTGCCAATTCGGTTGTAGCTTTGCACAAATTTCAGAACTTACTTGTAATAAAGTTTTTGTCCTAGTTTTAATCTTGCTAATATAGCGACTTCTTTCTACCCAAACATTTTCAGACAAATTAGAAAATTCTGATTTTACCATTTTAACAACTTTTTGGTGTTCTTCTATTTCTTTTTTGTCGTTTAAAATATTTTCTTCGGCATTTTCTATCGAAGCATCTATAGTGCCTTTCATAGGGTGGGTAATGAGCGTGTTGTTTTCAATTTTTACAAAAGTTTCTGGCGAAAATACAATAAAATGATTGGGAAGATATAGTTTATATAAAGCGTTTGAAGCAAAATAAATTTCTTTAAGAGTTTTGTCAACTGTAATCGGACTTGCTTGTGTTAGATTTATTTGAGTGATTTTTCCTTCTTTTATTTTGTCTTGGATATATGAGAATTTTTGCTTGTATTTTTCAAAATCAGTTTCTTGAATACTTAAATTAATATTTTGTGAATTTTTTGTTTCGACACAATTAGTGCTGTTTGGAAATTTATACAAAATATCGTTTGTATTTGCAGGAATTGGAAATAAGCGAATGTCGGTTTTTGC
>DAONZU010000157.1:0-4651 GCA_035406965.1 Bacteroidales bacterium | reverse complement strand
ATTATTTTTATTATTTTTGTCAGCCAAATAAAAAAGTAAAAATTATATAAATTTAATATTTAAGTAATAACATGAAAAATTATCAAACCGAACAGATTAGAAATATTGCCTTGGTTGGCAACTCTGGTTCTGGAAAAACGATTTTAGCGGAATCTATGTTGCAAATTGGTGGCGTTATTAACCGTAAAGGTGACATAGCGAGCAAGAATACTGTTTCAGATTATCGTTTAATTGAGCAAGAAAATGGCAATTCTTTGTATTCTACAGTAATGTACACAGAAATAAATAATACAAAGATTAACATTTTAGATAACCCTGGTATGGACGACTTTATTGGAGGTTTAGTATCTTCTTTGTTTCCTGCTGACATTGCTGTAATGCTTATAAATACTGCAAATGGCATAGAAGTTGGAACAGAAATCCATGGTCGCTATATCGAAAAGGCTGAAAAGCCAATGGTTATAGTAATGAACCACCTTGATCATGAAAAAACAAATTTTGAAAAAGTTTTTGAATCAATTCATGAAACATTTGGTGGTAATGCAGTTTTAGTTCAATTTCCTGTAAATGCCGGTGTAGGTTTCAATTCAATAATTGATGTTGTTACAAACAAAATGTACACTATAAAAGGTACAGAAATTGTAATTAGCGAAATTCCTGCAGAACATGCCGACC
The DNA here is from genome assembly GCA_035406965.1 of Bacteroidales bacterium. GTDB lineage: Bacteria > Bacteroidota > Bacteroidia > Bacteroidales > ML635J-15 > Bact-19. The sequence continues at coordinate 3,976 of DAONZU010000157.1, read as the reverse complement.
ATGCTGAAGAAGTTAAAACCCAATTAATAGAAAAAGCTGCTGAAGCTGATGAGTCTTTAATGGAATTGTTTTTTGAAAATGACACATTAACAGAAGAAGAAATGATGCGTGGAATAGCTGCTGGTCTTCCTCAACGTGGAATTTTCCCAGTATTTTGCATAAATGCTAGAAACGACTTAGGCGTAAAACGTTTAATGGAGTTTATCGCTAACGTATGTCCTGCTCCTAACAAATTGCCTGCTCATGTAAATAAAGAAGAAACAGAAATTAAATGCGATCCAAACGGAAAACCATCTTTATTTGTATTCAAAACTTCAATAGAAGAACATATTGGTGAAGTATGTTATTTCAAAGTTCTTAGCGGAACACTTACCGAAAGTATTGACATGTATAACCCAAAAACCAATACTAAAGAAAGACTTTCAACTTTGTTTGTGAATGCAGGAAAAAACAGAGTAAAAGTTGACAAAATGTTTGCTGGTGATATTGGTGCTACAGTAAAACTTAAAGGAACAAAAACAGGAGCAACTTTAGTTGCTCCAGGTGAAGATTGGGAAATGCCAGCTATTAAATGGCCCAATCCAAAATATAGAGTTGCTATTAAAGCAACAAATGAAGGAGATGACGAAAAACTTGGTGAAGCATTAAATAAATTAAAAGATGATGATCAAACAATATTAGTTGAATATTCAAAAGAATTGAAACAACTAATAGTTCAAGGACAAGGCGAATATCACTTAAATATTTTGAAATGGCATTTAGATAACCAGTTTAAAATTCCAACTGAATTTTCTAAGCCAAAAATTGAATACAGAGAAACTATTACAAAAATTGCTTTTGCTGACTATCGTCATAAAAAACAATCGGGTGGAGCTGGACAATTTGGCGAAGTTCACATGATTATTGAGCCTTACACAGAAGGAATGCCTGATCCTGTAATGTATAAAATTGATGGAAAAGAATATAAAATTTCTGTAAGAGCAAAAGATGAATACGACTTAGAATGGGGTGGAAAATTAATATATTACAACTGCATTGTGGGTGGTTCTATTGATGCAAGATTTTTACCTGCCATCTTAAAAGGAATAATGGAAAAAATGGAAGAAGGACCACTAACAGGTTCATATGCTCGTGATATTAGAGTTTGTGTTGTTGATGGTAAAATGCACCCTGTTGACTCTAACGAGATTTCATTCAAATTAGCAGGACGTAATGCGTTTAGCAATGCGTTTAAAAAAGCTGGACCAAAAATTATGGAACCTATTTACAATTTAGAAGTCTTAGTTCCGGGTGATAGAATGGGTGATGTGATGAGTGACTTGCAAGGTCGTCGTGCTGTTGTAATGGGAATGAGTAGCGAAAAAGGCTTTGAAAAAATTATGGCAAGAGTACCTTACGCAGAAATGGGAACTTATTCTACCGCTCTTAGATCAAATACTGGAGGTCGTGCAATGTATGAAATGTCGTTCCACGAATACCAACAAGTACCACCAGATGTTCAAGAACAATTGCTTAAAGAATACGAAGCAGAAGACGACGAAGAATAATATAAAAAGAAAAAGAGAGGTGGAGCAACCTCTCTTTTTTTTACACAACTATGAAATAAAACTCCTAATGCCTTGCTAATTGCAAAGCTCCTCGCCTTTCAATTTTATTTCCCAAATTATCCTCACCGATTATATTGTAATAATAAACACCGTCAGTTGCATGGTCATTTCCATTAATTTTTCCATCCCAAGAATTATTTATGTCTGTACTTTGGAAAATTACTTCACCATTTTTATTAGAAATATCTATTTTAAACTTAACTAATTCACCGTCATAGCTAACTATAAACTCATCATTTATACCATCTCCATTAGGAGTGAAGATATTTGGTATTCTTAAATTGTTTTCAGATATTTCTATAGTTTCGGAATAAGATTTTTGACAAGTTTCGTTTAAGCTAGCAATTAATTCAATTTTATGTGTACCACTCTTTACAAATTCGTAACTAAAATTATCTAGTTCTGATTTTTCTTCATTATCAATTTTCCACATAAAACTTATATATTGATTTCTTTCAAAACCTGTATCATCAATTTTAGTATGATTAATAAACTGATATTTATTTTTATTAATTAAATCTCTATCCGAAATAAAATATGGACTTATATTTAAACTGTCAGGAATAAATACTGTATCTGCAATATGACAAGAATTAGCAAAAACTATTTTAACAAAATAAATTCCAGCATTAAGATTTTTGAACTGACCTGTAGAGTTTGTAATTTCATTGTTTAATGTGAATGAATTGATCTTTTTGTCATCACTTAATATTAATAACTTTCCATTAGCTCCAGAGCAAATTTCTGATTCGGTTTGTACTGTATATTTTGGTAATTTCAACACATTTATTGTTTTAGATATTTGCTGAGTACAACCATTTTCTTCTAATTTGAATGAAATTAAATTTTCACCTTCTTTTAGATTTGGAACAATATAAGTTGAACTTGATTTTTTCAAAATTTTAAAATTAGTATTATCCCAAACAGGTTTAGAATTAGAATTATTAATGCTTATTACTAAATCTTCGTTAGGACAAATATTCTCTTTAGAAAAATCAACTTTTGCAAAATTATTGTTTTTGAAATTTATAGTAATACTATCTCTAAATACATTGCTTGATACATCATTATAATATATGGTATATTTTCCAAAATCACACGAACTTATATTTATTCCTAAATCAGATTTATTTATTGTGAGATCTTTTGGTAGTTGTAATAAGTTTGTTTTTGCATCAAAAGCAATTTCTATTGATTTTCCACAAATTACAGTATCATTAGTTTTAAATACTTTTTGACTTATTGTTTTTTCATTTATAACATCAATATTTTTGTTTAAATCATTCTTATTACTTATTAAATCATCTTGATTGTTTATTACATAATTATTATTGATTACTGGTGTTTGATTATTTTGTGAATTGTTTAAAATAGTAGTTTCTGAGTTAATATTATTTTGATTATCAGTTACTTGTTCATTTTCTTCAATAACATCTGTAGTTTGATTTTGAATTTCAGTTAAATTAGTTTTATTATTTTTATTTACATAGTATATTGTTGCAAGGCTTAGTGCTATTATAGCTAAACCTGCAACAATATGATATTTATATGTTTTCAAAAATCCTTTTGGCTTTGGATATTGAGCCCTGATTTTCAAAAACACCTCTTCGGAGGGAGTCTCCTGAAAGTTTTCTAATTTACTTTTCAATATTTCATCAAATTTCTCCATTCAATCTTTTTTTAATAAGTTCTTGTAAGACTTCTCTGGCTCTTTTTAGCTGCGATCGACTTGTTGCTTCTGAAATTTGCAACATTTCTGCAATTTCCGTGTGCTTATATCCTTCAATTACAAATAAGTTAAATATAGTTTTATAACCTATTGGCAATTCGTTTACAATTTCCATAATTTCTTTCGCACTCATTTGACTTAGCACATCATAATCAAAATGATTACTGTGTGGCTCTAAACTATCAACAGGTTCAACTAAGCTTCTTCTTTTTTCATGAAAGAAATTAATTGCAGCATTTATTGTAAGCCTTTTAATCCAACCTTCAAAAGAACCTTTAAACTCATAATCATCTATTTTGTTTAAGATTTTTAAGAAACAATTTTGCAACAAATCTTCTGCCTCTGTTTTGTTTCTAGTGTATCTCAAACAAATTCCAAAAATAATTGGCGAATACATTTTATAAAGTTCATCAAAAGCTTTTTTTGATCGTTTTTGACATTGCCTTATAAGTTTTTCATTATCGTCCATTAATTATTTTCTTCTATATAGACAGTTCTCAAGTGCAAAACGTTGCATGGATTTTTAATTATTCTCGCATTAAATGCAAAATTCCTTGTTTTTCGTAGATATTTCCAGTAAAATCGGTAGCTTTAATAGAATAATAATACACACCTGGAGCAGCTTTTGAGCCTCCATTTA
>DAONZU010000156.1:0-4732 GCA_035406965.1 Bacteroidales bacterium | reverse complement strand
GCAGTTGACGGAATTAGAAATGTTATAGGCTTTTTGGAAAGAATTGAAAATGATGAAATCGAAAGTGATGGAATAATAGAAATGAGAGTTTGTAACCAATCTTGCACAGGAGGAGTGCTTAACCCAAATAATAGATTTGTAGCAGTAAATAAACAAAAAAGACGTGCAACATCTCTTGACACTCAACTTGATGGAAGAAGTTGCTTCTTGCCAGTGTTTAGTCAAGATTTTAATAATAGAGTAAAAGAATTGATGACTATTGATGAAATAAAACCACGCTCAATTTTAAAGTTAGATGATAATTTGCAAAAAGCTTTAAAGATGGTTGAAAATATCAATAAAACTAAAGCAATATTGCCAGGTATAGATTGTGGTGCTTGTGGCGCGCCAACTTGCTCGGCATTGGCAGAAGATATTACTCGCGGAAATGCAGAAATAGAAGACTGTATTTTTATGTCAGCAGAATGTGATAAATCTGCCGAAATCTTAGGAAGAATTTGGAATTATAAGAATAAAAATCAAAATGAATAAATTATGCTTTTAAAAGATATTATTGAAAAATTAGAGCTAAAAGTTTTAAATTTAGCTAATGAAAATGTTGATGTGAAAGATGCTTACGCTTCTGATCTTTTAAGTGATGTTATGGGAAAATCTAAAGCAGGGCAAATTTGGATTACTTTACAAACTCATAAAAATGTTTCTGCAATTTGTTCGCTAAAAGATTTAGCAGCTGTTGTTATTATTGGTAATGGACAACCCGATCCCGATATGTTGGAGCATGCAAAAGAAGAAGAGGTTTGTGTTTTGTCAACTCCAGACTCTTGCTTTAATATTTGCGGAAAGCTGTATGAATTAATAAAATAGTGATATTTAAAGCAGATTTACATATTCATTCTGTTTTATCTCCTTGTGGCGATTTGGAGATGAGTCCATCGGCAATAATTGCAGAAGCAAAATCAAAAGGCCTTAATATAATAGGTATTAGCGACCACAATTCAACTCGTAATGCCTTAGTTGCTTCAAAAATTGGAAAAGAAAACGATATTTTTGTTTTGTGTGGTGCAGAAGTTACAACTAAAGAAGAAGTCCACTGCCTTTGTTTTATGCCTGATGAAAAGACTCTGTTGGAATTTCAAAACTTCTTAGATTCAAAATATATTTTTTTCCAAAACGACCCCGACAAATTTGGCTATCAGCTTGTAGTTGATGAAGAAGAAAATATTGTTGATCAAATTGATACATTATTAATTAATGCTATTGATTGTGGAATTGAAGATTTGCAAAAAAAAGTTTATGAATTAAATGGTATTTTTATTCCAGCTCATGTTGATAAACCACGATTTAGTTTAAGTTCACAATTAGTGTTTATTCCAGATAATTTAAAATTTGATGCTTTAGAATTGAGCAAACACGCTGAGAAAAATAATTTTTTGCAGAATTTTTCATGGTTTAGTCCAAATCGCTTTATAACAAGTTCAGATGCACACTATATTCCAGATATTGGAACTGTTTATACAGAGTTAGAGATGGAAACACTTAGTTTTGAAAATATTAGATTAGCTTTACAAAATATAAAACCTAGATAAAAGTGAAAACTATAGATTTACACATAATAGACATTGCAAACAATTCTATTAGAGCAAAAGCAAGCGAAATTGTGATAGAAATAAAAGATTCAGAAAAAGATAATTCTATTACTTTGATAATTACAGATACTGGCTGTGGAATTTCGCCCGAAAAATTGAAAGAAATAAACGAAAGTTTTTATTCATCGAGAAAAACTAGAAAAATTGGAATGGGTTTAGCTCTTTTGAAGTATCATGCAGAAATTACAGGTGGAAAATTTGAACTCACTTCAGAGCTTGGAGTAGGAACAAAAGTTTATGCCCGATTTGTTAGAAATCATATCGATCGCCAGCCAATAGGAGATTTGCCAGGTACTATCGCAATGTTTATTTGCCAATACTCAGATATTAATTTTATTTTCCGATATATTTCAGATGATAATGAGTTTGAACTTTCAACTGCAGATGTAAAATCTGTGTTTGAAAACATCGAATTAAATAACCATTTAATCCTTTCAAATATTAAAGAATTAATATCTAATTCTATAAATTAAAGAAATTCTCAGAGATTAAAATCAATATTTGAAAACATAATTTTTGTCAGGAATAAATATGTTTTATGGCAGAAATATTGTTTTGAGTGAAAGTAAAATACTGTTATTTATTTATGTTTGATAACATCTTTTTTTGTTTTTTATTTTTAAAATCTTTTTTTGTTTTTTTGTAAAGAGATGATTATCTGAGTTTTGGGTTTAAATTTTTTAAAAAGTTATTTAGAATGTTTATAAATTGCTGATTATTACCTTATTAAAGCAAAATGATAACCAAAACTATTTGTTCAATAGATAGTTTATTTTTATTTTTGTATCGGAAATTATATTATTCATAACATAATACTTTAAAAAAATGAACAAAATCAAAAATCTTGCAGATCTTAGAAAAATGAAAGATGAACTGCACAATAAGATTACACTTCGCGAAAGAAGTGATTCACCAGAAGCCATCATTCAAATTAGAGTTGGAATGGCTACAAGTGGTATTGCCTCTGGTGCAAAGGAAGTTATGGCTTATCTTATCGAAGAGTTGGATAAACGTAACATAGAGGCTTTAGTTTTACAAGTTGGAGATATGGGCTATTGTTATGCAGAGCCAACAATAGAGGTTACTCGTCCAGGCGAGGATCCAGTTGTTTTTGGCTATGTTGACATTGCTAAAGCCGATGAGATTATTGAAAAGTATATTAAAAATGGCGAAATGGTTGAAGGTATTCTACCAGCCAACTATCAGTCAATTGATTAAAATATTTAAAGATTATGGCAAAATATAAAATGCACATTTTGGTTTGCGGCGGAACAGGTTGCAAATCAGCGGATAGCGCTAAGATTGTTGACAGTCTTAATGCTGAGTTAGAGTCTCATGGTATAGAAAGCGAAGCAAAAGTTATTTTGACAGGTTGCTTCGGATTTTGTGAACAAGGTCCTATAGTAAAGGTTATTCCTGACAATACTTTCTATACTCAAGTAAAACCAAGCGATGCTAAAGAAATTATTGAAGAACACATCATTAAAGGACGTAAAGTTACAAGACTTCTTTATACAAATCCTGAAAATAAGGAGCATGTAAGCGATTCTAAACATATGGGTTTCTACAAAAAGCAAATTAGAATTGCTTTGCGTAATTGCGGATTTCTAGATCCAGAAAATATTGATGAATCTCTTGCTCGTGATGCTTATCAAGCTTTAGGTAAAGCAATTACAGAAATGACACCTCAATCTGTAATTGATGAGATTAAAAAATCAGGAATGCGTGGTCGTGGTGGAGCAGGTTTCCCAACAGGTTTAAAATGGGAAATAGCTGCTAAAAATAAAGCAGACCAAAAATATGTAGTGTGTAATGCCGACGAAGGCGACCCAGGAGCTTTCATGGATAGATCAATCCTAGAAGGTGACCCACACACTGTATTAGAAGCTATGGCAATTTGTGGTTACTGTATCGGTGCCGACAAAGGTTTGATTTATATTAGAGCAGAATATCCACTAGCAATTAGAAGATTACAAATAGCAATTAAACAAGCTGAAGAATATGGCTTGTTAGGAAATAATATTTTAGGCACAGATTTTAGTTTCGACATAGAATTAAGATATGGAGCTGGAGCTTTTGTTTGTGGTGAAGAAACCGCTTTAATCCATTCTATGGAAGGTCAAAGAGGTGAACCAACAGTAAAACCACCATTCCCAGCAGAAGCAGGTTTCTTAGGAAAACCAACCAATGTTAATAATGTTGAAACATTTGCTTCTATACCAGTTATCTTGCTAAAAGGTGCTGAATGGTTCTCAAGCATTGGTTCAGAAAAATCTAAAGGAACAAAAGTGTTTGCTTTAGCAGGTAAAATTAACAACGTTGGTCTTATCGAAGTGCCAATGGGAATTACATTAAGAGAAGTAATTTTTGAAATTGGTGGCGGAATTAAAAACGGCAAGAAATTTAAAGCAGTTCAAACTGGAGGTCCTTCAGGAGGTTGCTTATCAGAAAAACACTTAGATACACCAATCGATTTTGATAATCTAGTAGCTGCAGGTTCTATGATGGGTTCAGGTGGTATGATTGTTATGGACGAAGACGACTGTATGATTTCAATCGCTAAATTCTTCTTAGAATTTACAGTTGAAGAATCTTGCGGAAAATGTTCTCCATGTCGTATAGGTAACAAACGCTTACACGAAATATTAACAAAAATTACCGAAGGTAAAGGTACATTAGAAGATCTAGAACTACTTAAAAACTTGTCGGGAGTTATTAAAGATACAGCATTGTGTGGATTAGGTCAAACTTCTCCAAACCCAGTTTTGGCTACAATAAATAATTTCTGGGACGAGTATGTAGAACACGTAACTGAGAAAAAATGTAGGGCAGGTAAATGTGTCGCATTAAAACAATATATTATTGATGAAGATGTTTGTACTGGCTGTACTGCTTGTGCTAGAGTTTGTCCAGTTGGTGCAATTACTGGCGAACTTAAAAAGCCACATACTATAAATCAAGAAACTTGTATCAAATGTGGTGCTTGTTACGAAAAGTGTAAATTCAACGCAATATTCATTAAATAACAGGAGGCTATAAAATGAGTCTTATTAATATAAAAATAAACGGAAAAGACATACAAGTCG
>DAONZU010000155.1:0-4747 GCA_035406965.1 Bacteroidales bacterium | reverse complement strand
CCTAAAAATCATTGACCTGCTTTAAGGGATTATTAAATTTCTCGATTCTATGGTATAATGGCTTATATTGGAGGAAGAAACATGAACATTTTGGTTTCAAGTTTTGGTATAACTTGGGAAATATTGGCTGAGGTTCTCGGTTTTGTAAATTATCAAAATCATGATATATACCAATTTAATAAAAACATTTCTGAAATAAATCAAAATAGGAAAGAGTATTTTCAAGAGCCTGCAGATGAGTTTTGGGTAGTAGGGACTGACTCTGATGATAGTCGCAAAAAATTTGAAGAGTTTCAAAAATGGCATACCGAACATGGGTATGAAATTGAGTCAATATTATATTGTGTGCCAAATGTTGATGATATTAATTCAGCCAAAGCTGCCAATGAGTTTACTAAATACTGTTATGAGATAATGTATGAAGCAAGAAAAAAAGTGGGGAATGGCGGAAAGCTTTATGTAAGTATAGCTGGTGGCCGTAAAACGATGTCGAGTGATTTAACTGATGCAGCATATATTTTTGGAACTGATGCGCTTATTCATATAATCGATGATGGAACTGTAGAGCATGAAATTAAGTTTTTGGAAAATCCCGAAAAATATATAGAGCCTTATATTCCAATTGTAACTAATACTTATGTTATGCAAGATTTCTTTGATGAAATAAACCGAGAGAATGTTTTTGGTTCTGTTAGAGAATTGCAAGAAAGAGCTGTAAACCAATTGGTTAATTATGACACTTCTGATAGCAATTTTAAAATTCTTTTTCAATACAAAAAAAATATTATAGAAAAACTTAAAAAAACTTTTATTGGTAATGATCCTTCAAAAGAAAAAGAAGAATTGGATTTGTTAAAAACATTGCCAAAATGTGATTTGCATTGTCATTTAGGTGGTGCTTTATATTCAGATGATATTTTTGAAATTATTAAAAATTTTACTATTCCTGAAATATCTATAAGTGAAGAGAAAAAACAAATAATAGAAAAATTAAAAAAAATTAGTTCTGCAAAAAAAATTGATGAAGAATTTTTTAGTGAGTACCAAGATGAAGAAAGCTTTGTTAACATTGGTATAGATCTATATGAAGAACTTGGAGATATACAAGGCTCTACACTTTTTCAAACAGAAGAGATAATTGCATTTGCAGTTCGTAAACTTATTGAGCATTCAAGATCCGAAAATGTTCGTCATTTAGAAATTCGTTGCTCTCCTATGAATTATACAAAAGCTGGTTTAACGGGGCAAAAAGTGCTTGAAGTTATTTTAAAAACAATTGATGATTATCGAGAAACTATGTCTGTTTCTTTGCTAATAATAGCAAGTCGTCATGGTGAGCTAAGAAAAATTTCTCAAAGTATTAATTTAATTAAAAAGATGGGAGAAAATAAATTTAAAAAAAAATATTTTAAAGGTTTTGATTTAGCTGGAAATGAAGAGAAAAGAAGTCCTAAAAAATTGCGTTCTTTGTTTTTAGATATAATGAAAGATTGTTATAATATTACAATTCATGCTGGTGAAACTCAAAATGTTGATAAAATTTGGCAAGCTGTGTATCATCTTAATGCTGAGCGAATAGGTCATGGGCTTAAGCTTAATCATAATCAAAATTTAAGAGAAAAATTTTTGGATAGAAAAATAGGAGTTGAAATGTGTCCTTCCAGTAATTTTCAAATCGTTGGATTTAAGGATAATTATTTTCCCAGTTCAAATAAATATGAAAAATATCCTCTCAAAGATTATTTAGATGCAGGGCTTTTGGTTAGTTGCAATACAGATAATATTGGTATTTCAAGAACAAATGCAACAAAAGAATTACATAAAGCTGCTCGTCTCACTCAAGGTGGGCTTAGTTTATGGGATATTTTAAAACTTATTCGAAACTCTTATAAAATCGCTTTTGTGAGTTATGATGAAAGAAAAAAATTATTAGCAGATGCAGAAAAACAAATACAAAAATGGATTAAGGAGTTTATAATTGATTGATGAAAATGTTTTGTATATTGATCGTGATTTATTAGAATCAAAGGTCGATATTTATTTAGAAAAAATAAAATATACTGAAAATGAGCTTGAAGATTTATTTAATACATTTGAAACTTCTTTTTATCCAAGAAAGCTTGCTGAAAATGATAGAAATAAAAAACAGATTATTTCATATTGTATTATTGTAAATGAAAATAATGAAATATTAACTTATACTCGAAAAGGAAATGAAAAGCGATTACATAATTTAATGTCGATCGGAATAGGTGGGCATATAAATGATTCTGATATTCAAAAAGATTTTTATACAACTTTATACAAGGGAACGATTCGAGAGTTAGAAGAAGAACTTCCTGGCATACATGACTATCAAATAATTCCTCTTGGTATTATCAATGAAGAACTTAGTTCTGTTGGTCATGTGCATACAGGTTTTGTTTGTGTAGTAAAGATAAAAAATAATAATGCAATGGCCTATAGTGAAGAGCTTTCAAAACATGTATGGCTTTCACAAGATAAAATAAAATTGGAAGATTTTGAGTATTGGTCTCAATTGGCTTTAGAACTTTTCTTAAATAAACCAAAAAAAATATTTTTATTATTTTCTCATACATTGACTCAAGGACAAGAAGAAAATGCAAAATCAAGTTTAGGAATTACTAACTTTGTGTATATTCCCAAAGATTTACAAAAATTATGGTCAAAAATAAATCCTCAAGGTAGCTTAAATATAAATAAACTTTCAGAACTATTAAATTGGATTTCTTCAGAATCTAAAAAAGGCGATTATGTTTTAGTTCAAGGTGATTTTGGTGCTGTTGTATATATAGTCCATGCAATTGAAAAAATGGGACTTATTCCAATTTATGCAACAACAAAACGCCAATCAAAAGAAATGGAATCAAACGGAGTAGTGGAAAAAACACAGATTTTTAAACATGAAGGTTTTCGTCGATATAGAATACATTAATCGTAATTAACTTTCTCCCCCCCCCCCCCCAAAAAAAAAAAAAAAAATCACTCCATCCACCCCAACCCCAACCCAATAATCCTATCTGCATAATCCGCCATAAATAAGGGGATATTCAGCAGGTCATTGTCGAGGCGCAGGTTGTTGAGCGAAAAGCGAACACGTAGTTTTACTTTATCGCCGTATTTTTCTTTGTACTTTTTGAGGCTTCGGCTTTCCACATTGCTCTCAGATTTTACTTCTACTGGCACAATGTCATTTTCTCTTTGGATTAGAAAATCTACTTCATAGTTCGGGTTTTCACTGGTCCAATAACGTGGTATGGCTTCGAATTGATTGTGCAGAGCTTGCAGGATATAATTCTCACTTAAAGCTCCTTTAAATTCTACAAAGAGCCTATTGCCTTCGCCAAATGCAGAAGGAGCAAGCAAGGATAAACGGCGTAGCAGTCCTACATCTGCCATATACAACTTGAATGCAGATAAATCATCGTAGGCAGAAATAGGCAAGCCTGGTGCGGTACTTCGGTAAATCTTATATGCGAGGTTTGCATCACAGAGCCATTGCAGAGCATCTTCGTATTCTCTAGCACGGGCACCTTCTTTGACTACCTTATAGATAAACTTTTTATTTTCTCTTGCAAGTTGCGAAGGGATTGATTTCCATATCATCGAAATTTTTGGAAAATCCTTGGGGTCGGGATGCTTGGCAAAATCTCTTTCATATGCACCTAAAATATTCGAGAGCACTTGTTGCATGAGGTCCACATCTCGGTCTTGTGTCCATGAGCGAACAGACTCTGGCATACCGCCTGTTACAAAATACATTTTAAGTTTTTCATATAATGGATTGAAAAAAGCTTTTGGAATTGGCTCAATCGTATTTACGCTTTTCATATAATCGACCAAGTTCGCATCGCCATTAGCTAATAAAAATTCGGTAAATGTCATTGGCGTAATTTCTAAAAAATCCACCTTACCAACAGGAAAAGATGCTGGCTTAGATAATGCAATGCCGAGTAGAGATCCTGCACAAGCTACATGGTAGCGGGGCCTTTTTTCGCAGAAATATTTTAGCGTGTTTAATGCATTCGGGCATTCTTGTATTTCATCAAAAATAATGAGCGTATCTTGGGGCTTGTCTTGTGTAATGACTTCGCCACTTGCCATCATTAGGTTTTGCAGAATTCGCTCTACATCTTTGGTGCTTTCAAAAAATTGTTTATATTCTGGGTGTTCATCAAAATTGAAATATGCCATATTCCTATAATGACGTTTTGCAAACTCCTTTAAGAGCCAAGTTTTACCTACCTGACGCACTCCTTTTAAAATAAGTGGCTTTCTATATTTGGATTTTTTCCAGTCTAAGAGTTTTTGCATAGCCAATCTTTCCATATTAGTACCTCCAAAATCACATTAATCTACATGTTTTGTGTATAAAAATCACATTATTATTGATAATTATCGGCGAAAATCAAATTGGAGTCAAGCAAAATCACATTATTGTAGTAGTTTTATGTATATAAATCACATTATTCTTCAATTTTTATGTAGAATAATCACAGAATTCTTTGCTTTTATAAATTTTTGAATAATAAAACAATGGAGAGTATAGAATAAATTAATTGTAACTAAGTTATTTACTCTTGTTCCCGCAAAATCTTTGCTGCATCTTCTTTTGCTCGGACTAATATGTTTCTGTCACGCACAAGATCTGCAATGCCAAGCTGTAAATTGCCCGATTGTTGAATGCCGGCAACTTCTCCAGGACCTCGAAGTTCTAGGTCGAGTT
>DAONZU010000154.1:0-4763 GCA_035406965.1 Bacteroidales bacterium | reverse complement strand
TAATATATTTTGAAGAAATCCACGAAACAAAACTTCTTCCTCTATACTTGCATAGATAAATATAAAAAGAAAAAATTGTAATGGGGACATCACATCAAAAGCATAATGTGATCCTGCTGCGATTCCTAAACTATTCCCTATAACAGTAATAAGACCATTGACTAATACAGCTGCCAAGAACCCGAACAGTAAAGGTTTTAGTGTCCTTTTGAACTTTGGCACCGAGATTTTATAATTCACATACTTTTTCAAACCCCAAATCAAAGCGATTGAAAATAGCAGTATAAGCGTATCGCTTCCAAAGGATTCTGGAATAAATTTGTTGTTGATTTGGATTTTTCCACCCAGAAATGCTGATAATAAAAATACTATTGTTGTTAATAATATTCCCCAAATAACTCGTTCGCTGTTTTTCATTGTTCTATTCTCCTATTTATTAGGCTTTAATATTGTTATTATCTAAAAATCAATCACTTAATATAAACATACAAATCGTATCAAAATAATATTATTGAAGATTTAAACTCATGAATAATGCCGCTATTAATCCCATGATATTACCACCCATGTGGACAAGAATTGCATACGCATTGTTATTATATTTCTCCTGATAATAACCGGCAATTATTCCAACAGCAAATGCAGAAACAAGGGTTTTAACCAAGAAGAAAGCACCTTTATCTGTTGATATTAAATTCAAATGCACTAAGCTAAATGCAGCAGCACCAATTATTACAGGTAAGCTAATATGCCTTTTAAAAATTTTTAATCCTCTATCTTTCAGTGGATTTAATATATTTTGAAGAAATCCGCGAAACAGAACCTCTTCAACAATACTTGAATAGATAAATACGAAAAGGAAAATCTGCAATGGAGACATTACATCAAATGCGTAATGTGTTTCTATTTCGCCTTTTAAGCTTATTTCAATAACTGAAAAAATAACAACAACTACTATAGCAGCCAAGAATCCAAATAACATGGGTTTTAATGTTTTTTTGAACTTTGGCACCGAGATTTTATAATTCACATACTTTTTTAAACCCCAAATCAATGCTATTGAAAGTATTAGCATAAGAGTTTTTCCGCCAAAGGATTTAGGAATAAATTCATTGTTGATTTCTATTTTTCCGCCAAGAAATGCTGATATTAGAAATACTATTGCCGTTAATAGTATTCCCCAGATTACTCGTTCACTGTTTTTCATTGTTCTATTTTTCTTATTTATCAAGTTTTTATAGTATTATTACCTAATAATAATCAGCTACTTATTAACGAGTAGTTGGTTTTATATTTTTACTTCCTCGCACAATTAACCAAAGAGCAAAAGTTATCTCCCAAATTGCACCGGGAGCAAGGAAATATATGCTCATTTCTTTGCCAAATAAATCCAAAATGATTCCAAAAGTAAAAATTGCATAACCTATTGCTCCCCAAATTGCCAACCAAGCCGGTGTGATTTTGTGTTTAAGCAATGTCAAACACATCGGGATACTACCAATTCCTAGAACCAACATACCAAGATTATATCCTAAATCCTTTGAAATATTTACTGTCGGTAATAATGTAAGGACTATGCTTGCAAGGGCTAAGGCTTCAAAAATTCTTGTAAAAAGATAAATATTCCCAACTGTCGGATTGTACAGTTTCAATGTTTTTCTTAATAAAATCCCGATAAACAGCACCATTATCGAGTTGACAATAATTAGTAATGCACCTAAATATTTTAGATTGTCGGTGCTATCAAAAAATTGTCTTCCGAGCCCATAGGCTACAAAAGCCAATGATATGAATAAACCAATTATTCGGGCGTTATAAATTTTGATAGGATTATTTTTATCTTTCATCTCGTTTTTATTTATTTAATTCTTGTATAGCTCTTTCAATTATTTCGTCAACTTCAGTATTTAAAGTGTCCATTTCAATAAAAATATCAGGAGCTATTCCGTGTTCAACGTTAAAGTCAAAAGGGTCTGTACTATATGTATCTGAAATATTTATTTTCCATCCATTTTGTAGTATATACATTCTTGGAATTCCGCCTCCACCTCCTGTTGTATCTCCAATTAAAGTAACACTTGGTATTTGATTCATAGTATTTGTAAAATCATTCGCAGCACTATAAACCTCTCTATTAACTAAAAGCATTACATTGTTAGTATATATGGTTTCGTCTGACGGCTCAATATAAGACTCATATTTTTCAGAAAAACTGTTATAGCTTGTTCCCGTTTTATAATACCATTTTGCTACTAATGTTTTTTTGGTAACAAAATGTCTCGCGATTTCCATTCCTGACATATTGTGCCCTCCTCCGTTATCTCTAATATCAACAATAATTCCTTTTGTGTCTCTAAAATAGTTTAAAATATCATTAAACTGCTCATGTTCATTGCCATACCAAAAATTGGGAATATATACATATCCTACATCGTTTAATTTTTTGTATAAAACTACACCCGCCGTCAAATAATCATCCTTCAAATACTTTTCAAAGAGTAATTCTTTATCAAAATTAGCATTGGCGTTATTTGTAAAATCATATCCAATGCTTTTATCATTCCAAATTATTCTCGTATGCGTATCTTCCAACTTATTTACAAAAGCGGAAAGCACGATAAAAAAGTCTTCTTCCGACATATCATTTGTGATTTTTGGTTGAAATTCTAAGTAGATTGAATCCCAGTTGATTTGTTTGTACTCAAAAAACACATAATTAGCTTTGGCTACTTCATAAACTTCCTCAAAAACAGATATGTTATCTGATTTTGTTTCAGGCATAAATACTTTTTCACAACCAATTAAGAAAAATGAAAAAATAAATAATAATTGAATTTTTTGCTTCATATTCTCTAAATATTGTATTTATACGTTATTAAGTAATAGTTGACACCGTTTATTATCTGTTTGTTGATGTCGAGACTATAGAAATTCCATTTATATTTTAATCCAATAGAATGTCTTTTGTTTAATCTATAATACATAGATGTTTGTGTATCTATTTTGAATGAATTATTGAAACTTGCAAAGTAGATTAAATGTCTTGAGTTGTTTACATAATTTTGGGTAACTACCGCCGAAACTAAAGGCAGTGAAAATTGAGTTTCGCCATATAATTTTCCGATATCAAAGCTATATTTAGAGACCCAAGCCAATGACACCCAACCATCAAATACGAAATTACGATAGTCAATATCCGAATTACGTGTATTAAGAAAAATATCTGTTGCTATGCCTGTAAACAGGTTATGTTTTGTTTTGCTGATTATATTCCACATTCCGAATAAGTCAATATTAAAATTATGGCTATTTATCTTATAATCAGTGATATTGGCAAGTTGTAATTTTGAAAACGAAAATTCTGTCTTTAATACGAATGTCTCTTTGATAAATTTTTGATAAGAAACTGTTGTTCCTAACCCCATTCCGCTCCAACTTAACGAAGATATATGCTTATCTAATAAGGTTTGTGAAGTTAGTCCAATATCAAACAATACTTCTCTCTTTTTTTCATTTTGCTGTGCAAAGGATATTTGTGACACAGTCAGAAATACAGCTACTATTAATGTAGTTGGATTTTTCATTTCTTCAATATTTTCATAGTTAATGCAATCATTGTTCTGAATGATAGGTCGTTATATGCTGTTTGGTTTACTGTTCCGGCGATATAAATATTTTCTTCTGGACTGTAAAATGCCAAAGCTCCTGAAAGCCCAGAATGCCCTATAAAATACGGAACCGCTCCAGTTGGATTAAAAATCCTGAGTAGTTTGAACAAATGAATACCAACACCTGCACGCATTGGAGGGAAAATTTTGTTCCAAACCTGTAATTCTTCAATATAGGCTAGTGGAAACAATTTACCTGTGAAAAACGCCTCAATAAAAACAAGCATATCGGCAGAAACCGAGACCATTCCGCCGTCTGCCCCAAAAGATGTCATTGCTTTGGGTATTTTCAACTCCTTGCTTTTGTAATACAGTGTCTTTGGATTCTCATCGGTTGCATCTTCATAGAGATAGGTTTTGGTTAAACCAAGTGGCTGAATTACATGCTCTTGGCAATTATCGGAATAAGATTTATCCGTTATTTTCTCAATGATTTTACCCAAAAGCTGAAAATTAGCATCTGAATACTTTGCTTTTCCTTTCGTGCCAGGCACAAAAAGAGCAGGCATATTTTTTGTCCTTTCAATTGATTCTTTAAAAGTCCATGACTGATCTTTTCCTCTCATTAACTCATTTTCCAAACTCTTTCCTTTAGCACCTTTGTCTTGAAAATAGTCAGGAAGCCCTGATGTATGAGAAAGCAAGTGTCTGATGGTAAGTTCATGGGTAAACTCTTTCCCTTTGTAAATATGCAATCCATACAAAATTGAAGCATCAATATATTTACTTATTTTATCATCAAGAGTTAACTTGCCTTCTTCTCTTAATTTCAGGATTATCGCGGTCGTAAACAGCTTCGTGGTGCTTGCTATAAAATAAGGTTGATCTATGGTAAAATTACCGGATGCTCCTTGCCAAGCCATCGTATCCTTTTTTAAAGCAAAAGATGTCCCGAATACTTTTTTATTGTCAACCACTTTATCCAACACAGCTTGGAGTGATTTCTCTTTTTCAGTAGTCATTTTTTACAATCTTATTAAGTTCCTATTTTTGATTTTCTATTCTTTATAAAGTCAAACGCCAATATTGTTAAAGAGAGAAGAGTGCTGATAATTACAACCCAATAGTTATAATCATCATACTTATTATCTGCTA
>DAONZU010000153.1:0-4790 GCA_035406965.1 Bacteroidales bacterium | reverse complement strand
AATTTCATCTAATTTATTATATTTGCGAAAAATTTTTCACTATGAATATTCCAATGGTTGATTTAAAATCACAATATCTAAAAATAAAAGATGAAGTTGATGCTCGAATTGCTAAAGTTATTGAAAATACTGAATTTGTAAATGGTACAGATGTAAAGGAATTTAAAAAAGAACTTGCTGAATATTTGAATGTAAAGCATGTTATTCCTTGTGGCAACGGCACAGATGCCTTGCAAATTGCAATGATGAGTCTTGGTTTAGTGCCTGGCGATGAAGTTATTTCTTCTGACTTTACTTTTATCGCAACAGTAGAAACAATTGCTTTACTAAAACTCACACCTGTAATGGTTGATGTTGACCCTGATACTTTCTGCATAGACCCTGACAGAATTGAAAAAGCAATTACTCCAAAAACTAAGGCAATTATTCCTGTTCATCTTTTTGGACAATCTTGCGATATGGACAGAATTATGGATATTGCAAAAAAACATAACTTATTTGTAATCGAAGATACTGCACAAGCTATAGGAAGTGATTTTACTTCTGCAAAAGGCTGGACAAAAAAAGTTGGCACTATTGGCGATATTGGTTGCACTTCATTTTTCCCTTCAAAAAATTTGGGTTGCTATGGAGATGGAGGTGCTATTTTTACAAATAATGACGAGTTAGCCGAAAAAATAACTTCTATTGCAAATCATGGAATGGAAGTTAGATATTACCACGACAGAATTGGTGTAAACTCACGTTTAGACACAATTCAAGCAGCAGTTCTTAGAGCAAAACTTCCTCATCTTGATAATTATAATAAAGCTCGTCGCAAAGCAGCAGATTATTATGACAAAGCTTTTGAAAATTGCTCAAAAATTAAAACTCCAACGCGTGCAAAATTTTCTACTCATATTTTCCACCAATATACTTTGGTTTTAAATAATGTTGATAGAAAAGCTTTGATGGAACATCTAAAATCAAAAGGAATTGCATCGGCTGTTTATTATCCTGTTGCTCTTCATAATCAAAAAGCTTTTCAAGATTTTAAATATAATTCAAAAGATTTTCCTGTTACCGACAAGCTATGCGAAAGCGTTATTTCACTTCCTATGAATACAGAATTAGATGATAAAACATTAAAATATATTTGCGATTCTGTTTTGGAATTTGTAGAAAAAAACCACAGTTAAAAGTTGAAAAATAATTGATAATTGAATAATTGATAATTATCTCTTTTAACAGAGGCGCGTCTGTTGCTTCGCAGAGTTCGCAAGCTCACTCTACTCGCAAGGGTTAGTTTTAAACCACAAAAGACCTAATCAGTCGAAAGTTAAAAGTTAAAAGTTAAAAGTCGAAAGAGGCTGACGCGTCTAATGCTTCGCAGAGTTCGCAAGCTCACTCTACTCGCAAGGGTTAGTTTTAAACCACAAAAGACCTAATCAGTCGAAAGTTAAAAGTTAAAAGCGGCTTGCGGGTTCGGCATTTCTTTATGAACTTTTAACTTTATAAACTTTTAACTGAGTTATTGTGTTGCCCTTGCGGGCAAGGCTTTTGAGGAGATATCATACCGCAGGCTGCGCCTACGGTTAATCACATGTTGTCCTACGGACAAGCTTTTGATGGTCTTATGTTGTCCATCGGACAACTAGCAACTGCTCGCTCAAACACCCATGATGCTCGCACAAACACCCATGATGCTCGCACAAACACCCATGATGCTCGCTCGGATTTGTAATCCGAGTGTTGGAAATGTTACACTCGGATTGCAAATCCGAGCGAGCAGGTTGTGCGGGAAAAACCGAGCAAGCGACAGAGTAGTTTTTTGTGTTGTAAAAACAATGTGGATAACAGGATTCTTATCTTAAATACAAGTTTACAAACTCTAAGGCTCGTTTGAGTCTTTCGTCTTCGCTTCCTTTGATGATTTTGTAGTGAAAACCATAGTTTTTTATTTCTAATTCGTATTTTTTAAATAAATATAATCTGATGTCGGGATTTTCTCTAATACCATCGGCAACCCATTCTAAGTCTGGGTAACACAATAAATGTATGCAATTTTTATAATTTGAAATTTCTTTGTCTATCCAGCTTGGACAAGTGCCATATACATGTAAAAGCCAAATTTTTGTAATAATTAAATCAGTATCAAAAAAAACTGCTTTATGATTTTGAGCTAAGGCTTTGTGTTCTTGTGTGATTTGTAATTTTGCAATTTCTAAAACATCTGCTTGGTTGTAAGGACGATTTAAACTTTCGACATACTCGCGTGCAAGCTCTTCGACCCACGGCAAAGAATAATGACTTGACAACTGCTCTGCTAAGGTTGTTTTGCCGGTTGACTCTGGTCCTGTTAATACTATTTTTAAAGTTTTATTCATAAACAAGAGCTTTTCTCCATTTCAAATAACCAACTACAGCCAAAACAGTCAACACAGAAAACAATATTGCTGAAGGATAAAGCGATTTGTAAACATATAAAATTGTAGAAACTAAATCAACTACAATCCAATAAAGCCAATTTTCTAAAATTTTACGAGCAAGCAACCAAGTTGCAGTAATGCTCAAAGCAGTTGTAAATGCGTCTCCAACAGGAATTTGCGAATCTGTAAAATTTACTAAAATAAAATAAATTATTCCAAAAAACACTGCTGAGGCAAGCAAAGCAAACAGATTATGTAATTTAGATAATTTAAAAACTTGTAATTTTTCTTCTTTTGCTATATTTTTTGTTCTTACCCAATGTATCCAGCCGTAAATACCAACAACTAAATAATAAAATTGGAAAGCCATATCAGCATAAAATCCCGAAACATAAAAAACATAAATATAAAGCAAAACCATTATTATAGCTGTAAACCAATACCAAGCATTTTGTTTTATTTGTAGAAATATTCCAAGCAGACCTAAAAATGCGGCTATGGTTTCTACCCAGTTGGTTATAAGCCAATTAATGATTTGTGTCATTATTCTCCTTTAAGAAGCGAGTCGTAAAGTTTATTGTCTAAAATAATTTCTTGAGCTCTTAAAAAGAATGGATTTTGTTCGTTAAAAATCATCCAGAACTCATTATTTTTCCAAATATCGCCAGCTATTAAAGATTTTAAATGTGTTCGCAAATATTTGTTTTGTTCTTTTGTTGCAGCGGGCAATGAATCAACATTTATTTTTGCTTCTTTAGCTTGAGCTAAAAGCTCTTCAAGTATTTGGTCTGTAACTTCAAATTTCTTTATAAAAGTTTCAATATCTGGATATTTTTCATTTAATTCAGCTCTGTGAGTGTCAACATATTTTGCTTCGAAACTAAATAAGACTCCTTTTCTAAGAAGTTCTATATGATAATCAGAACGCAAAGTTGTATCAACAGGAATAAAATCATCTGGCATAATTCCGCCACCGCCATAAACAGTTTTTTTATTAACTAAAGTTTTATACTTTAAAGAATCTGCAAAAACTATACTGTCTTTGTGCAAAAATTCGCCGTGTTTATAGCGGTTTACAATATCAGCAGAATATTCGTCATAGCCTTCGTCGTAAGGTTTTTGAATAAGTCTGCCTGTTGGCGTATAATATCTTGCTATTGTTAATCGCACTGCTGAGCCATCAGTAAGCATCATTTCTCGTTGTACTAAACCTTTTCCGAAAGTTCTTCGACCAACCACTACAGCTCTGTCCCAATCTTGCAAAGCACCAGAAACAATTTCGCTTGCCGAAGCAGAAGCCTCATCAACAATTACAACTAATTTGCCTCTGTAAAATCTTCCTTTTTTTGTTGATTTATATTCTATTCGAGGAAGTTTAGCTCCTTCTGTATAAACAATTAATTTATCACTTTGTAAAAATTCATCACATAAGTTAACGGCTTTGTCGAGGTATCCGCCAGTATTTCCGCTTAAATCTAAAATTATATCTTTAACACCTGCTTTTGCAAATGTAACAAACACAGAATCAAGCTCTTCGGTTGTTGATTTTGCGAATTTATTTAGTTTCACATATCCTATTTTATCTTTTGTTACATAAGCTGCATCAACGCTATAAATTGGAATTTTATCACGAGTAATATTAAAAACTAAATTTTGTTTTTCGCCTCTACGTACAACTTCAACTTTAACAACAGTTCCTTTTTTGCCACGCAAACGTTTTGCTACTCCAGCATTATCAATGCCAACACCTGCAATAACCTCATCATCAACTACAACAATTCTATCGCCGGTTAAAATTCCTACTTTTTCGGAAGGTCCGCCTGAAATTACTCCAACAACAAGAAGTGTATCTTCCATTAATCTAAACTGTACGCCAATTCCTTCAAAACTTCCTTCTAAAGGTTCTTTCATTTTTTCAATTTCGTCAGCACTAATATAAACAGAGTGTGGGTCCATTTCTTTTAACATTCCAACAATTGCCGTCTCAACTATCTTTTTCATATCAACAGTATCAACATACATAGCGTCAATAAGCGTAAGCATTTTGTTGAATTTTCTTGTTTCTGAATTTACATCTTGAGAATAAGTAGCAAAATTGAACAACAAAATTGCACTCAAGACTAAACCAAATATTCTAAACTTCATAACATTAATTTTAAACATACAAAAATATAAAAACATTAAATGAAAGCCTAATGTTTAACATTATTTTAGAGAAAAAGTTTTTAGTGTTGAGTTTTTAGTGTTGAGTATGATGAATGAAGAATTGATAATTGATAATTGAATAATTGAGAATGAAGAATTATGGATTTACGATTTTGGATTTGAGATTTTGGATTTGAGATTTTGGATTTGAGATTTTGGATTTGAGATTTTGGATTT
>DAONZU010000152.1:3761-4834 GCA_035406965.1 Bacteroidales bacterium | reverse complement strand
CTATATGCTTTTTTATATTCAAAATTCTCAGAATCAGACTGCAAATACTCTGAATTTTTTAATAATTTTCCTTTATAATACACTTTTACTAATGGACTAAAACTAAGTTTTGGATTAAAATTTTGAAGTTCTGTTTCAACTATACTATAAGTTAAAGTATTTGTTGCTTCGTCAAAAAAGCAAGGTTTTGAGTTAAAATATAAAAGCGATTCTAATTGTAAATTGTCATCTGTTTCGGGAATTAATACAATTTCTTCGCGATAACACGATGTTGTTCCAGCTAAAATCGTCAGAAAAATTGCTATTTTTATTATTTTTTTATAAAACATTAAAATTATTTTTCAGTTTTAACCCTTTTAAACCATTGCAATTACGATAAAACTTTTAAAAACAAGTTTAAAATTAAGTTGAAAGTCAAAAATAAAAAAAATAATTCAATAATTAAAAATAATAGCTTATCTTTGCACCTCGGTTCGAGAAACCGATATTTATTAATAATTTAATTAATTATCTTATGGCAGTAAAATTAAGATTGGCAAGACACGGACGCAAAAGACAACCTTATTATTACATTGTTGCAGCCGACAGCCGCGCACCACGTGATGGTAAATTTATTGAAAGAATTGGTTCTTACAGTCCTGTAAGTAACCCTGCTAAAATCGAATTAGATTTCGATAGAGCATTAACTTGGTTAATGAATGGAGCACAACCAAGCGACACAGTAAGAAGAATTTTATCTTACAAAGGAGTTCTAATGAAAAAACACTTGTTAGAAGGTGTTAAAAAAGGAGCTTTTAACGAAGAAGAAGCTGAAAAACGTTTCAAAGCTTGGTTAGCAGAAAAAGAAGCTAAAATTTCTTCTAAAGTTTCTAACTTAGAATTAGCACAACGCGAAGCTGATAAAGCAAGATTAGAAGCTGAACGTAAAGTTAAAGAACAAAAAGCTCAAGAACTTGCTAAGAAATTCGCAGCTGAAGCAGAAGCAGCTAAAGCAGCTCAAGAAGCTGAAAAAGCAGAAGAAGCAACTGAAGAAGCAAAAGCAGAAGCACCAGAAGCTAAAGCTGAAGAAAAAG
>DAONZU010000152.1:0-3661 GCA_035406965.1 Bacteroidales bacterium | reverse complement strand
TGAAGAAAAAGCTGAAGAAGAAAAAGCTGAAGAAACAACTGAGAATACTCAGGAGTAATTATGTTTTTTGGTAAGGAAGAATTAATAAAAATTGCAGAAATCCAAAGAACACACGGAGTTGACGGCAAAGTTTTATTAAACATCAGCCAAGATTTCGATAAAAGTATTTTCACAGAAGATTTACCGGTTTTCCTGATTATTGATGGAATGCCGGTTCCTTTTTTTATAGAACACAGTAAAAGCCAAGGTAAAAATGTTGTCGTTAAATTACGGCATATAGAATCTTTAGAAAAAGCAGAAAAATTTGTCGGAACAGAAATTATGACTTTAAAATCCTTGTTTGACGATTTTGACGAAGATGAAGATAACGAGAAAGACATTGAAGGATATAGTGTTTATGATAAAAAATTTGGATTCATCGGTCAAGTGTGCATGCTTAACAATATTCCTGGAAATCCTGTGATAGAAATAAATTTTAAAGAAAAAATTATAATTATCCCTTACGCGGAAGATATTATTCTCGAAATTAATGACGAGAAAAAAGAAATACAAATCTCTGCACCCGAAGGACTTATTGATTTGTATTTGGAAATGTAGTTTGGGTTTTGGCGGGATTTTTGCCAACTTGTTGCAAAAATCATGACAAAACCAACACAAAGGATTATTAAAATTTATTACAAATTTCAATATTTAGCTTTTTTCTCTTAACTTTGGACAAAACTTTAACGAATGAAAAACAAAATATTTTTCTTAGATGCTTATGCTCTGATTTTCAGGTCGTATTATGCTTTTATAAAAAATCCACGTATTAATTCAAAAGGCTTAAACACATCTGCAATTTTTGGATTTGTGAATACTTTAGAAGAAGTTTTAAACAAAGAAAAACCAAGTCATATCGCAGTTGTTTTCGACCCTTCTGGACCAAATTTTAGACATGAAATTTTTCCAGAATACAAAGCTAACAGAGAAGCAACACCCGAAGACATAAAACTTTCTGTTCCATACATTAAGCAAATTTTAGAAGCATACAAAATTCCTGTTATTCAAGTAAGTGGTTACGAAGCCGATGATGTTATTGGAACACTTGCCAAAAAATTTGGAAATGCTGAAAACGATGTTTTTATGATGACTCCCGATAAAGATTATGCTCAATTAATTGATGAAAATATCTTTATGTTTAAGCCTGCTCGCGGTGGAAAAGCTGCGGAAGTTATTGGCTTAACTGAACTTAATCAACAATATGGAGTTAGCAATCCCGAACAAGTAATAGATATTTTAGCATTGTGGGGAGACACATCTGATAATGTTCCCGGCGTTCCAGGAATTGGCGAAAAAACTGCCAGTAAATTAATTGATAAATTTGGAAATATCGACAGCATTTATGCAAACATTCACAAATTAGTTGGCAAACAAAAAGAAAGCTTAGAAAAAAACAAAGAACAATTATATCTGTCTCGACATTTGGTTACTATTGATACAAAAGTGCCTGTAGAAACAAATATGGAAGAGCTGAAATTAGAAGAGCCTGACTTTGTAAAACTTAACCAAATTTTTGATGAATTAGAATTTAGAACTTTAAAAAACAGAGTTATTGGTGAAAATATTAAGCAAGTAAAACAAAAAACTGCTCCAAGCCAAGGCAATCTGCAATTAGATTTATTTTCTTCAGTTTCAAGTTCTGAGACAGTTCAAACTGAAATACATGACATTACAACAGAGAATAGAGATGTTGATTATAAACTTATAGAAACTCTTTACGAAATTGAAGAATTAATCCCAAGACTAAACGAACACAAAGAAATTTGTTTAGATACAGAAACTACAAGTCTTGATATAATGCAAGCCGAAATTGTTGGAATTTCTTTTTCAGTTGTCGAAAATCAAGCTTATTTTATTATTCTTCCTCAAGATTTTGATGCTGCTAAAGAGATTTTAGAAATGTTTAATCAAATTTTTCAAAATAAAGAAAAAGTAATTATTGGACAGAATTTAAAATTTGATTTAGAAATTTTAGATAAATATGGAATTAATGTAAAAGCACAATTGTTTGATACAATGATTGCTCATTACTTAATCGAACCAGAACAAAAACATGGAATAGATTTTCTTGCGGCTACTTATTTGAATTATACAATGATTTCGTATGAAGATTTGGTTGGCAAAGGAAAAAATGAAAAACATATCAGAGATGTTGACACTAAATTACTCAGTTTTTATGCTTGCGAAGATGCTGATATTACTTTAAAACTTAAAAACATATTCACTCCTATTTTAAAAGAAAATAATTTAGAACCTTTATTTTTTGAAGTTGAAATGCCATTAGTAAAAGTTCTTGCCAATATGGAAAAAACTGGAGTTAGTTTAGATGTAGAAATAGTAAAAGAGCAGTCGCAAATTTTAAGAAAAGAACTTTTACAAATAGAAGAAAAAATTTATGAACTTGCTGGAGAGACATTTAACATAGCTTCTCCAAAGCAGTTAGGAATTATTCTTTTTGAAAAATTAAAAATTATTTCAAATCCTAAAAAAACAAAAACCAAACAATATAGCACTGGCGAAGAAGAACTTTTAAAACTTAAAGACCTTCATCCTATCATCAATGAAATTTTGGAATTTAGAAGTATTAATAAATTAATAAATACTTATGTAGATGTTTTACCACAATTAGTAAATCCAAAAACAAACAAAATTCACACAAGTTTCAATCAAACAGTTACAAGCACAGGTCGTTTAAGTTCTAATAATCCAAATTTACAAAACATTCCTATTCGAGACGAAAGAGGTAGAGAACTACGTAAAGCTTTTGTTACTTCTGATTCTGAGCATGTATTTTTATCTGCTGACTATTCTCAAATTGAGTTAAGAATTATGGCTCATGTAAGCGAAGACAAAAATATGTTAGACGCTTTTAATAAATTTAGTACAGATATTCACTCTGCCACAGCTGCTCAAATATTTAAAGTTGATGCTGAAAATGTTACACGCGAAATGAGAAATCAAGCAAAAACTGCAAACTTTGGAATTATTTATGGAATTTCAGCCTTTGGTTTAGCACAACGCTTAAATATTTCACGTACTGATGCTAAAACTTTAATTGACAATTATTTTGAAACTTTCCCTGGCGTAAAAGCTTATATGGAAGCAAGCATAGCAAAAGCACGTGAAAATCAATATGTAGAAACAATTTTCGGAAGACGCAGAAAGTTAGCCGATATAAATAGCAACAATGCAATAGTCAGATCTTATGCTGAAAGAAATGCTATAAATGCACCAATACAAGGCTCAGCAGCAGATATTATAAAATTGGCTATGGTAAACATTTGCAAAAAATTTGAAGAAAACAATTTAAAATCAAAAATGATATTGCAAGTCCACGACGAACTAAATTTTGATGTTTACAAACCCGAATTAGAGCAAGTAAAACAAATTGTTAAGGACGAAATGCAAAATGTTGTAACACTCAAAGTCCCACTAATTGTAGAAATTGGAGTTGCCGACAATTGGTTAGAAGCACATTAAAAAATTATTTTTTAGGTAATTTATCTTCAACATATTTGAAGAAATATTTCTCGAAATTTTCTGATGGTGAAGGTGCCGGAGACATTAATAAACTTCCACGTGTATCAACTAAAAAATAAGTTGGGTATGTGTCAATTTTATA
>DAONZU010000151.1:0-4932 GCA_035406965.1 Bacteroidales bacterium | reverse complement strand
ACTCAACGGCAGGTATAACAGATATTAATATTGCCGAACCAATGACAATTAACGGGGCATGTATATTTACCAATGGTGTGGTATATTATACTGGTATTGGTTCGTTAACTTTTGGAAATTCAGCGACATCTAATATCGGTAACGCCAACAGCTATGTAAATGGTATAATTTCAAAAACTGGAACTTCTGCATTTATTTTTGCAACAGGTGAAGGCGAAAATTGGGGTCCTTGTGCAATAGCAGCACCAGCATCAAATTCAACAATTAGCGCACAATATGTTCATAGTGCAGGTCCTTTAAATTGGACAGCTGCTTATATGTGTTCTGGTTCGGGAATGCACCACACTAGCGGAGTTGAACATTGGAATCTATCATCAGATGCATCTACACCTAATGTAACTTTATATTGGAATGCAAATAGTGGTGTGGTTGAACCTAATGATTTGGTTATATCTCACTATAATTCTTCTACTAATTGTTGGGAAAATAAAGGTGTTGCAAATATGACAGGAACTGTAAACTCTGGAAATTTAACTAATTCTATTCCGTTTACAAGTTATAGTCCAATTACAATTGGTACCACAAGCGCAACAAATCCTTTACCTGTAGAGCTTGCTTCTTTCGTTGCAGAATGTGATAATAATAACAATGTTCAACTGTACTGGGAAACTGCTAGCGAAATAAATAATGATTATTTTGAAATTCAACGCTCAACAGATGACTTAGCTTGGGAAGTAATTGCAAACATTCAAGGTGCTGGATTTTCAAATACTACACTAAATTACGATTATTTAGACAAAGAAAATCCAAACGCAAATACATATTATCGATTACGCCAAGTTGATTATGATGGAACAGCAAAATTCTCTGATATAATTTCAATTAATTGCGGAAATCGTATGGAACAACCAATAGTTTCGGTTTATCCAAACCCATTTAATTCTACATTAAATATTGAATTTGAAAATTGGGATTTGAATTACGCTGAAATAGAACTTTTAGATATCACTAGTCGCACTATACAAAAATGGAATTTAAAGAATACTTTACCAAACTTTGTTCACGAAGTAAATCTAAGTGACTTACACCCAGCGATGTATATGCTTAGAATCAAAACTTCTAGTGGAGTGATTGTGAAGAAAGTGGAAAAAGAATAAAAAGTTTATAAAAATTAATATAGCAATAGAGGCGTTGTGTGCAACGCCTCTATTGTTTATAGGCTGTTTCCACAAAATTCTTGTTTTAATAACTTAGCCTTATCATTTCCAAGTTCAGCTGATTGCTTAAAATCTTTGCATGCACTTATGGTATCGCCAATCTGAATGTTTAATAAACCTCGTCCTAAAAGTAAACTTTCGTTCTTGCCAAGTTTATCTAAGCCTTGATTGTAAACATCTTTTGCTTCCGAAAACTCTCCATTTAAATGATAAATTAATGCAAGTCTTTCATAAATTTCATAATTGTTTGGAATAATTTTTATTGCTTGTTCTAAATATAAAATTGCTTTTGGCTTTTGACCCGTGTTTAACATTTTTTCAGAAATATATAAGACAAAATTTAATATGTCCACTTCGCTTATGGTTTTATTCTCAAACTTTTCAAACAAAACACTATCAATGCATAGCAAATTTTCAACCCGTTTAATATTATCCAATGCATCTTGATAATTTGGATTTAAGTCAACTGCTTTTTTATAGTCATTTAAAGCACCTGTAAAATCACAAAATTGCTGACGAACTGCTCCTCTATTATTATACGCTGCAAAATTTGTAGAATCAAGTAAAATTGACTTGTCAAAATCATCTAGTGCCAAGGTGTATTTTCCTTTTGCATAATGAACTCTTCCCCTATTATTATAATACATAAAATCCTCTTGCAGATTTATTGCTTGATCTAATAGTTGTTCGGC
This sequence comes from Bacteroidales bacterium, assembly GCA_035406965.1. GTDB lineage: Bacteria > Bacteroidota > Bacteroidia > Bacteroidales > ML635J-15 > Bact-19. The sequence continues at coordinate 3,023 of DAONZU010000151.1, read as the reverse complement.
AGCATTAATATTATTAGCTTCTGAAAAATTTGCTAAAGCCAAACTATACATAGCAAAATGGTTTTTGGGATTTACTTTTAATGCCTTTTCCCAAAGAGTAAAAGAATTTTTCCAAGTATTTTTATCTTGATAAGTTGTGTATGACATAAATATAACTGACAAGCCAATAATTCCAAAAATAATTTTTCCTCTTTTCTTTTCTATAAAATAGTCTGCAATTAAAGCTATTATTAAAAACAAGCCGATATAAGCCAAATATGTATAGCGATCTGCAGCCAAAACTCTACCTTCAATAGGAATTATATGAAGTACAACTCCAATATTTATTAAAAAGAATAAAACTCCAAACCAAACTATTCGATTTTTTCTAAAATATTTTATTAAAACATAAAGAGAAAGTCCAATAATTAGCAAAATTATGAGCAAATCAAAAATCATATAATTTGGTAAAGAACCATCTGCCAAACGACTTGGATAAGGAATCATTGGGTCTTGAGATTTTAATAGAAAAAATCTGCTTAAATAATACACTAAACTTGAACCAAGAAGTAAAAAACGTTCAAAAAAAGTATAATAAGAAGGATGTCCTGCATCTATAGTCCATAATCGTGGAAACCAAATTAATATATATTCATATTGAAAAACAGCAACAAACGCAACTGCAATCAAAGCGACAATTAAAATATTATATTTTCTATTCGGGAATAACTTAGCAAAAAACAATTTTATTTTTTTAGAAATTTCTTGAAAAAACATTAAAAACAAAATTAAAAAATAACCTAACCAAAGAAACACCTCCGATAAGACAAGTGCTGACTTGTAAGACATATAATAACGAAGAGCTTCTCTGACATAAAACTTTGAAAAAAAGATTATTAAAAAAAGTACTACGCTAGATATAATTTTTGTCCAAAGATTTTTAGACATAATCATAAAAAGTGGTCTATAAAATTTTAACACACAGACAAAAAGTAATATAAATAATAATGTTTTAAATAAATCAACTATCAATAAAAAGATGATTAATTTTTCTAATAAACTTGAAAAACTAAATTTTCTACACTCTAACCAATCAATCAGGAAAAGAATAAAAGGTAGAGCAACTGCCTGTATTTTTGATAAGCTAGCTAAATAAACCAAAAAACCTGTGAGTCCAAACATTAAGTACTTTAAATGTTGTTTTTCGATTTTTAAAAATTTTAAATAGCTAAGAATTGAAAGCAAACTAAACAACACAAAAAGCAAATCTTTTCGACCTGTAACCCATGCTATTGGCTCAACAAATGCAGGATGAACAGCAAAAAAGACACTGACAATTAAAGGAGCAAATCTGTTTTTGGGGACAAGCCTTTTTATTAAAATAAAAACAAGAACAACATTTAATAAATGTAATATTAAATTATCTAAATGATAATATTTTGGATTATGACCAAAAACTTGATATTCAAGCATAAAAGACCATATCGCTAAAGCTTTATATCTATCTTTTTGATAATGTTTAGTAAAATTTTCTACACTTAATTCTGTAAAACTTGAATCTGTACCAATATTTTCATCATCATCCCAATTAACAAAATTAAAATTTTTTACACCCCAAAACACAATACTAGTAAAAACTAATATCGCTAAAAGAATAATTTTATCCTTTTTTTTTGACTGTAAAAATTTATTGCTCATAAGATTATAAAACAAAGTTCAAAGTAAAAATATAATTTAAGGTGTCTTAGAAATATTCAAATGCAAGGCGCTGAGATTGAGGACGAAGGAGCGTACAAGAGGTACGTGACTGAGTCCGAATATCGAATGCAACGCAGCAGTTGGATATTTATAAGACACCGTTTATTTTCAATTCACAATTTTCATCTCTTTAATAAGATTCTTTGCTCCTGCATATTTATCAATAATAAACAAAGCATATCTTACATCAAGGTTTATACATCTTTGTAAATTTTCTTCAAAATCAATATCCCCTGACATTGCTTCGCTATTTCCGTCAAAAGCTAATCCTATTAAGTGTCCATCGCCGTTAATAACAGGAGAACCAGAATTTCCACCAGTAATGTCGTTATTGCTGATAAAACAAACTGAAAGTTCACCTTTTTCGTTTACATAAGGACCAAAATCTTTTGCTTTATATAGTTCTTTAAGTCTTGCTGGTACTTCAAACTCTGTACTTTCTGGATCTTCTTTTTGCATAACTCCTTCAATAGTTGTATAATAATTATAAGTAACACCATCGCGAGGATCATATTTTCTCACTTGTCCATAAGTTAAACGAATGCTTGAGTTTGCATCAGGAGCCATAAGTTTGCCCTTATTCATATTTAAAATTCCTTCAGTAAAAATTCTTGAACCTCTATTTATATCATCGGAATTTTTCCAATATAATGTGTTAACCTCACGATATTTACTCAATATGCTTATTCCTGTGCTAAGTACTAAATCTTTTTGTAAGGTTTTTAAATTTGGATTTTCTAAAAACGCAAATAGTTTTTCTTTAGTTGCAAACACTGATTTGTTAAACATGTCGTTTACATATTTATCAAAATTAAGTTTGTATTTTTTCTCAATAGTGGTAAAGAAATCTGGATGGTATTGTTTGTCTAAATTGTTGTAAACATAGTTAAATAAAGCTATTTCGATTTTCTTTTCTGTATCTGGATTATAGTCTTTATAGAAAGATTCTGCTTCTTGTTTAATTGCTTCAACTAATTTATTAATTTTTTCTTCGTCTTTAGATTCTAAAACACTAATTAGTCCTGAACATTGATAAGCAAAAAATGGTAGTTCTGGTCCCGAAACCAATCCTTCACGTAAATACATTCTTGCTACTGCATAATCGTATCTGTCTTTATAGCCTTTTTCAAGCAAATTTAAAGCTTCTTTATATTTTGGGTCAGTATTAACTTTTAAATATTCTGCTTCTATTTCTTTTTTTATTTGCATAGTGTTCAAATGTTTCAAAGCCTTATTTTGTTGTTCGCTGTATTTCCAATAGTTTGATGTAGAAGCATATTTTGAAG
>DAONZU010000150.1:0-5007 GCA_035406965.1 Bacteroidales bacterium | reverse complement strand
AAAACATTATTAAAGCAGATGAAAATATCTATTACCTAAAAAATTAGGGTTCGAGTTCAAATTATACAATTCTGAGGATATTAGCTACTCAGGAAAATTGATAATAATTTGAAACTTGAAAATCTTTAACATATAAACAAAAAAAAAGAGGGCTAAACCCTCTTTTCCATAGTTTTTTTACAAATTAATACTCATCTTCATTAAAGAAGAAATCATCTTTACTTGGATAATCGGGCCAAATATCCTCTATACTTTCGTAAATATCACCTTCGTCTTCAATTTCTTGAAGATTTTCAATAACTTCCAAAGGTGCTCCCGAACGAATTGCATAATCAATAAGTTCGTCTTTTGTTGCTGGCCAAGGGGCATCTTCTAATTTAGAAGCTAATTCAAGTGTCCAATACATATTAATATATTTTAGTTTTTATTGGTTCAACATTCTATCAAAAAACGGATTGCGAAGCTATAACAATTTTTATTAATAACCAAACATTATTTCCACAAAATTTCATCAATATTATTAACAATAGCATATTTTCTGCCTAAAACAAACAAATAATCAGATAATCTGTTGATGAAAATAAAAATTTCATCAGGTATAAAAATTTCATCTTTTGCAGAAACAATAAGCCTTTCAGTACGTCTGCAAACAGTTCTTGAAATATTACACCAACTAATAAATTCGCTTCCTGCTGGCAGTACAAAACTTTTTAATTTTGGTAAATTTTCACTGTTTTTATCTATAGCTTGTTCTAAAGTAGAAATATCTTCATTTGTTATTTGTCTTAATTGCGGTAGTTTATATTTAGCATTTTTTTCGTCAGCAGCTAAAATTGAGCCAATGTCGAACAAGCGATTTTGAACAAAATTTATAATCTCTTTATCAGAATTATCAATTTTAAAATTTAGAAGCATTCCAATAAATGAGTTTAGCTCGTCAATTGTTCCATAAGTTTCTATGCGTAAACTATCTTTTCTCACAATTTGACCACCTAAAAGTGATGTGTTTCCTTTATCTCCAACTTTTGTATAAATTTTCATGATATAAATTTTTAATATTAACTTAAATCCATTGTTACGTTTTTGTTTATTTCGTCAGATTCTATCAAACCATCTCTCAATCTTACTATTCTTCGTGCATACAAAGCAATATCTTCTTCGTGTGTTACTAAAATAATTGTATTTCCTTTTTTATAAATTTCTTCAAATAAAGCCATTATCTCAATTGAAGTTTTTGTGTCAAGATTTCCTGTAGGCTCGTCAGCAAGAATGATAGAAGGCTTGTTTACCAATGCACGTGCCACAGCTACTCTTTGACGTTGTCCACCAGAAAGCTCGTTTGGTTTATGATGCGCTCTATCTGTTAATCCAACAGATTCAATAACTTCTTGGGCTCGTTTTTGTCTTTCTTTTGAAGAAACACCTGCATAAACCAAAGGTAAAACGACATTTTCAAAAGCAGTATAGCGAGGTAACAAATTAAAAGTTTGAAAAACAAAACCTATTTCCTTATTCCTAATTTCTGCAAGTTCGTTGTCGCTCATAAAACTCACATCAGTACCATTTAGTTCATATTGACCTGAAGTTAAACTATCCAAACAGCCAATAATATTCATTAAAGTTGATTTTCCGCTTCCTGAAGGACCCATTATTGCAACATATTCATTCTTGCAAATGTTTAAATTTATTCCTTTCAAGGCATTTACAGTAATGCTACCAACGTAATAATCTTTAATAATATCTTTAAGCTCAATTATTTTATTCACTATACAAAATTTTTACGAAATTAAACAAATTTTACATTAAAAACTCCATGTTTTAAATTATATCCTAAAAAAATTACACCAAAGCGATAAAAATTTAAAAAAGTTGCATTTTTAGTTTTAGTTAATTCTCTCCAAGCTTCAAACATATCGTTAGACCAATTTATATCGTCAACTATTATGATGCAAGGGGTAGAGCAATGTTTTTCTTTTAAAATTTTGAAATATTTAAGTAAATATTCGCCACGATGATTTCCATCTATATAAATTAAATCGTAGGTTTTGTTATTTAATTCTTGATTTTCGAAAACTGAGTCAAAATCATTATTGTAAATATTTATATTTTTAATATTTCTTTCTTTAATTTTTGATTTTAAATAATTTGCAGTTTCAGGACAGGCTTCAATTCCGTCTATTTGTATATTTTCACTAGCATACGACATGAAAATAGTTGCAATTCCAACAGATGTGCCCATTTCTAAAGCAGATTTTATTTCAAAAGTTTTAATTAATTTTTGAATAAATAAACCAAAGTTCAGTTTAGAACCAGAAACTTTTGCAATATTTTTAATTTTTCTTGTTTCTTTTCCTAATTTTTGAGAACCAACACCAAAATCTTTTATTTTAATCTCAGTATTGTCGCTTAACACTTCATTTCTATATTTTTTTCCTAAAATATAGCTATCGTCTTTAATACTTTTATTTAAAATATAAGAATTGAAAATCTCGGGCAATATGTTGTTATGCTTTTGCTTGAAGAAATATGATATGTTGGGAAAAAGTCGTTTATTATGTTTCATTTATAAATAAGTTTCAATTTATTTTATCCGCAAGATACATAAAATCTTAATTTTAAAAACAGATATATTTATAAATTATTTCAATATTTTTTTTATTTTTGTGGACAGACAATTTGTTTCAAATGGCGATTTTAGATAATGAACTAACATATTTGCCTGGTGTAGGACCTAAGCGAGCCGAATTATTGAAAAATGAATTGGGTTTAACCACTTGGAATGATTTGTTGTACTATTTCCCTTATCGCTACATAGATAGAAGCAAGTTTTATAAAATAAATGAACTAAATAAAGATTTGCCTTATATTCAAATTAAAGGAAAATTTACACATTTAGAAACAAGTAATATTTCGAGAAACAAGAAAAAGCTAACAGGTTATTTTACCGATGCTACTGGAGTAGTTGAAATTGTTTGGTTTAATGCTGCAAATTGGATAATTAGTTCAATTTCTCGCGATAAAGAATATGTACTTTTTGGAAAACCTACACTTTTTGGGAACAGACTAAATATCGTACACCCTGACATAGAGGAGTTTACAAAATGGCAAAAACAATTAGTAAGTAATTTATATCCTCAATACAGTACAACAGAGAAGCTTAAAACAGGTTATATCAATTCAAAGGTAATACAAAAACTTTGCGATACTTTATTAAAACAAGTTAAAGGACAAATTCCAGAAACTTTGCCACTTTGGTTTCGTCAAAAATATAATTTAAAAGGCTTGGAAGAAACGCTTTTCGAGCTTCATTTTCCAACCGATACACAAAGTTTAGCTAAAGCACAATACAGAATTAAATTTGAAGAACTTTTTTATATTCAATTAAATTTAATGCAATTAAAGCTAAATCGTAAGCAAAATACTCCAGGATTTATTTTTGACAGAAAAAAAGACAAGATTTTAAAAGATTGTTTTTTCAAAAACATAAAATTCAAATTAACAAATGCTCAAACTCGAGTATTGAGAGAAATTAGAAAAGATGTAGCGAGTGGCAAGCAAATGAATCGTTTGTTGCAAGGCGATGTAGGGAGTGGAAAAACTTTGGTAGCACTTCTTGTAATGCTTATGGCAGTTGACAATGGTTATCAAGCCTGCATAATGGCTCCAACAGAAATTTTAGCTCAACAACATTTAAAATCTATAAGTAATTTCTTAAAAGATTTGGACGTGAATGTTGCACTCCTAACAGGTTCTGTTAAAAAGAAAGATAGGGTTAAAATTCACGAAGATTTAGAATCGGGAGTTTTAAATATTATAATAGGTACTCACGCTTTACTTGAAGATGCTGTTAAATTCCGTAATTTAGGAATGGTAATTATTGACGAGCAACATAGATTTGGAGTTGAACAACGAGCTAAACTTTGGGCAAAAAACGTAAAGCCACCGCATATAATTGTAATGACAGCAACGCCAATTCCTCGAACGCTTGCAATGACACTTTATGGAGATTTAGATATTTCGGTTATTGACGAACTTCCACCAGGACGTTCAAAAGTTATAACTCGACATTTTAGAGATAGAGATATTTTAAGAGTGTTTGGGTTTATTAAAAAACAAATTGAGCAAGGCAGGCAAATTTATGTTGTGTTTCCATTGATTTCAGAGTCTGAAAACATGGACTATAAAGACTTGGAAGACGGTTTAGAAGGATATAGCAGAGCATTTCCACCTCCAAAATATCAAATTTCTGTTGTTCATGGTAGAATGAAGCCTGCCGATAAAGAATTTTCCATGAAAATGTTTGTTGATAAAGTTACCCAAATTATGATTGCCACAACTGTAATTGAGGTAGGTGTTGATGTGCCAAATGCAACGGTTATGATAATTCAATCTGCTGAAAGATTTGGCTTGTCGCAGTTGCATCAGTTGAGAGGTAGAGTGGGTAGGGGAACAGCACAGTCTTATTGTTTGCTAATGACAGCAGATGAATTAAGCGAAAATGCTTATGATAGAATTTCTACAATGGTTAATTCTACAGACGGCTTCGAAATTGCCGAAACAGATTTAAGATTACGTGGTCCAGGAAATTTAGAAGGAACGCAACAAAGTGGTTTTACTTTAGATTTGAAAATGGCAAATCTTAGTCAAGATGGACAATTGGTACAATATGTAAAAGACATTGCGGAAGAAATTCTTGAAAATGATCCTCAACTTTATAAAAATGAAAATGCTATTTTTAAAATAGTTATTAAGCAGATGAATAAAGGGTTTGAAGACTTTGGAGTTATAAGTTAAAAACTTACTAAAACAAGTTTGTTTATATTATTTTAATAAATAATTTTGTATAATCATTAAAAGTATTAATTTTGTAACAAATTTAAAAACTAAGTATTAATGAATATTGAATGGAAGAATCCGAAAATCCATAAAATAGTAGGATGTGGGAGCCGAAAAACACAAGAGTAGGCGTTGATTTAATTTAGAATTTATGAAAAAAACATTTTTTTT
>DAONZU010000149.1:2125-5124 GCA_035406965.1 Bacteroidales bacterium | reverse complement strand
TCTTGTTTATATGGCAACAAGTCGTTTTTAGCATAAACTCTAATTGCATAATTGTAAAATCCAGGTTTTTTTGGTGCTGAATTGACAGTATATTTTGCAATTTTATTTTTTACTTCTGTTAGTTCAGCTTCGTGAATTGCATAAATTTTTGTAAAACCATTGGTTGTAGCATCGGTAACAATAACCTCAACTCCAATATCGTCTGAGCAAAGACTTTTTAAATTTATTTCAATTTCACCAGTAAAATTTTCGTTAACGCTTAGAGGATGTTTATCAAAATCTGGAAATTTTACACTTACAACTTCTAAATCATTCCACCCTCTTTTTACGCTTTTTTTCCAATCTGCAATTTTAGAAGCCATTTCGTAAAAATTTTGTTTCATTATTTCACTACGTTGATATAGCTTGTTGTAATATTTATCAAAATAGTCATCTATCATTCGTTTAGTTGTAAATTGAGGAGCAACAGTTGCGATAGAATTTTTAATAAATTTTATCCAATCGTGAGGAATACCTTTTTCGTCTCTATTATAAAATAATGGAACAATTTCATTTTCGAGTAGAGAATAAATAGTTTGAGTATCTAATTCATTTTGCAAATCTTGGTTTTGATAGGTTCTTTTTTCTGGTAAAGCCCATCCTGCACCTTCTTTATATCCTTCTACCCACCAGCCGTCGAGTACAGAGAAGTGTAACGCTCCGTTCATAACAGCTTTCATTCCACTTGTTCCGCTTGCTTCTTGTGGACGAGTAGGTGTGTTTAACCAAATATCAACTCCTTGTACTAAATGTTTTGCTAAGCTAATGTCATAATCTTCAACAAAAATTATTTTGCCTAAAAATTCTGGTTGTTTTGATATTTGAACAATCTTTTTAATTAAATCTTGACCTGCTTTGTCGTTTGGGTGTGCTTTTCCTGCAAATAAAATTTGAACAGGTTTTTCGGGATTATTTAAAATTCTTGCTAATCTTTCAGGATTTTTTAAAAGTAAATCTCCTCTTTTGTAGGTTGCAAATCTACGAGCAAAACCAATTGTTAGTACATTTTCATTAATTTTTTCTGTAACTGCAACTAAATTTTTTGGGTCTTCATATCGTCTTATCCAGTTGAGTCTAACTTTATTTTTAACAAAATTTACAAGTTTTGCTCTTTGCTTTTGGCGAATGTCCCAAATAATTTCGTCATCAACATCATGGATTTTGCTCCAGTGTTTTTGATTAGATAAGTCGCTTAAAAATTCTGTTCCAAAAGTTTCTTTATACAAGTTTTGCCATACCGAAGCTGTCCATGTTGGGTAGTGAACTCCATTTGTAACATATCCAACATGATTTTCTTCCGCGAAATAGCCTTTCCATAAATCTTTAAACATTTCTTTTGAAACTTGTCCATGCAACATAGAAACGCCATTTATTTCTTGAGACACATTAGCAGCTAAATACGACATTGAGAATTTATCGCCTTTATTTAACATTCCAAGTCTCATCATTTCTTCCCAAGTAATTTTTAATCTTTCTGGATAGTGAGACATATAAGTTCTCATCATATCTTCATCGAAAGTGTCGTGTCCTGCAGGAACAGGAGTGTGGGTGGTAAATAGAGTAGAAGCTCTTATGATTTCTAATGCTTCTTCAAATTTTAAATTGCGTCTTGTTCTCAAAATTCTAAGTCTTTCTAATCCTATGAAAGCTGCGTGTCCTTCGTTGCAATGATATACGTCTGGATAAATGTTTAAAGCTTGTAAAGCTCTGATACCTCCAATTCCCAATATCATTTCTTGTTTAAATCTAAATTCTATATCGCCACCGTATAAACGAGATGTAATATATTTGTCTTGTTCTTGATTTTCTTCTACATCAGTATCTAAAAGATATAGTGGAATTCTACCTATATCAGCTTTCCAAATTTTTGCATATACGTTTCTGCCGGGGAAATAAACCATAATTTTCATTTGCTCGTTATTATCATCACGAACAGGTTGGATTGGCATTTTATCAAAATTTTGTGGGATATATTCAGCATTTTGCTCGCCAAGAGAAGTGATCTTTTGTTTAAAATATCCATATCTATAAAGTAGTCCAATTCCAACTAAATCAGTGTTTGTGTCGCTAGCTTCTTTTAAAAAGTCGCCAGCTAAAATTCCTAAACCTCCAGAAAATATTTTTAAATTATCGTCAAACCCATATTCCATGCTGAAATATGCTATTTTTGGAGCTTTTTTCTCTTCTTTTTTGGCAAAATAAGCATAAAAGTCTTCACAAACCGAATCGTATAAATTTGTGAAATATTTATCGTTTTCTAATTCTTGTAATCTTGAAATAGAAACGTTTTCTAAGAATGTAACAGGATTTTTTGCATGCTCTATCCATAGTTCAGGATCTATATATTTGAACATAGTTCTAGCTGGTTTGTTCCATGTCCACCATAAATTACAAGAAATAGCAATAAGAGCACTGAATCTTTCAGTTACATGAGTTTTTACTTCAAGTTTTCTCCACTGAGGTGTATGTAATTCTTTATCATAGGTTTCGCTTATTGGTCTGCTTGGAATTTGTTTAACAAATTCGTCTTGACGGTCATTAACTTTTTCTAAAGCAAAGCTATATGCTTTTTCATATTCTTTAATTAAGTTAGTCCACAAAGCATTGTCAGAAGCAGCAAATGCAGATTTAGATAAATTTTCTCTTTCTTTTTGATTTAGAGCTAAATAAAAATTGAAATAATTAATTATTTCAGCAACAACTTCATCTGCATTATCATCGGTTCTGTTAATTACCTTAACACTTTTATCATTTTCATCTAAAACTCCTTGCATCCATTTTCCAAATCCTGCTAAACTTGTTGTAATTGTAGGAATTCCAAAAGCTACAGATTCTAATGGAGTATAACCCCAAGGTTCATAATAAGAAACAAAAGCAGTTAAATCTAAGCCTGGTAACAAATCGTAATATTTAATATCAAATATTCCGTCATCTCCATTCAAATATGTAGGTACAAAAAT
>DAONZU010000149.1:0-2025 GCA_035406965.1 Bacteroidales bacterium | reverse complement strand
TCGTAACGTCCTGAAGTTGCGACAATTACAGGTTCTTTTTCATATTTATAATTCATCAAAGCTTGGGCTACTTCAATAATTTTTTTGCGAGCAGTTTTTCTTTTTTCGCTATATTCTGTTGGTTGAGGCACAAAATTATTTTCGAAACCATTTGGAGTAACAAAATCAACATCTTTGCTTAAAAGTTGGCTACATTCCTGAGCGGTAATTTCGCTAACGGTTGTAAATACATCAGCGTTGTGAGCACTTAGTTTTTCGAGACTTTGTTTAGAAACTATATTAAACTCACTAGCTAAGATGTCGCCGTTATAATTAGAAAGATTTTTGTAAAGTGGCAATCCGTTGCCGGCAATACTACGCCCTATTGCAGTTGCGTGAGTAGTAAAAGCAGTTGCTATTTGTGGCATTTGCGATTTTAAATATAAAATTCCTGTACCAGTCATCCATTCGTGGAAATGTGCAACTATTTTGTCGTGTACAGATAGATAAAAGTTCACAAAATTTTCTATTATTTTGGCAGATGCATACCCAAACAATGCAGGTTCAATATAATCCCACTGTCCTGCTAAAGAGTCTAATCTATAGTCTTCCCAAAATTTTGCAAGAATGCTATCTTTTTCGCTAATATATTTTGAAAAATCAATTAAAAACACCTTTGGCTTTCCTGGAATATTCCAATAACCAATATGAATATGTGTGTTTTTTGACTCTAAATGATGTTTCCAATCCGCAAATAAGGAATTGTCTTCAATAAATTCGGGATGTTCTTTTGTTTCTCTCCAAATACTAGGACCAATAAGAATGTGATGGTCACAATTTTTTGCTAATTCAAGAGCTTTAGTTGAAATTACGGTGTGAATACCGCCAACTTTATTACATACTTCCCAGCTAACTTCAAAAATGTAGTTTGGTTTATTAAGATTTTGCATATCAAAGATTTTGCTTATAGGTTTATAATTTTTTAAAAATTCTTGACAAATATAAAAACAATATTCAAATAAAATGAATTTATTTATTAACAAAGAATTTTGTTTTTGTAGCGTTATGTAAAATTATTTTTTTTGTTTAAGTTTGCAACAAATTTATAATTATGGAAACGGTTTTAAGTGGAATACGTTCGACAGGGAATTTGCATTTAGGAAATTATCTAGGTGCGGTTCAGAATTTTGTAAAAATGCAGAATGATTATAAATGTTACTTTTTTATAGCAGATTATCATTCGTTAACAACACACCCAACACCTGAAAATCTTCATAGTAGTGTTAGGCAAGTTCTAGTTGAATATTTGGCAGCAGGAATAGACCCAGAAAAAAGCACTTTATATATTCAGTCAGATGTTCCAGAAATAACAGAGTTGTATCTTTTATTGAATATGAATGCTTATATGGGCGAATTAGCACGCACTACAACATTTAAAGAAAAAGCTCGCCAGCAACCCGAAAATGTAAATGCAGGTTTGTTGACTTATCCTGTTTTGATGGCTGCTGATATAATTATTCATAATGCAGATAAAGTTCCCGTAGGAAAAGACCAAGAACAAAATCTTGAAATGGCAAGAAGGTTTGCTCGAAGATTTAATAATATGTATTCTGTTGAATATTTTAAAGAACCTCAAGCATTTAATTTTGGAAAAGAATTAATTAAAATTCCCGGCTTAGACGGTAGTGGCAAAATGGGTAAATCCGAAGGCAATGGAATTTATTTAGCCGATGAAGCATCTGTTATACGAAAAAAAGTAATGAGAGCACTTACCGATAGCGGACCTACTGAGAAAAATTCTGAAATGCCAGAATCTATTCAAAATCTTTTTACTATAATGAAAGTTGTTTCTACTCCTGATACAGTTAAATTTTTTGAAGAACAATACGCAAACTGCGAAATTCGTTATGGAGATTTGAAAAAACAATTAGCAGAAGATGTAATAAAAATGTTAGCTCCTATAAATCAAAAAATTAAAGAAATTGATGCCGACTCTGAATATTTGAGTAAAGTAGCAAAAATGGGAGCTGAAAAAGCACGCGAAAA
>DAONZU010000148.1:0-5173 GCA_035406965.1 Bacteroidales bacterium | reverse complement strand
ATCCGAAAAAAATTATTTGGCCCGGTTATTCCGATGAGTGGAAGAAAAACCTTATAGAAAAAACAAATGATAAGTTTTTGATGAGATAGTTTTAAAAACTGCAAAAAAAAATCGGATATTAAATTTAACATCCGATTTTTTATATTTGAACTTTACAATTATTATTCTTTAATAAATCTAGCAACTTGATTATTTGCTTTAATAATATATAAACCTGGTTTTAAAGAAGAAACATCGATTGATTTTCCTGAAACATTAGCATTTAACACTACTTTTCCTGCAATATCCATGATTTGAATATTTTCTGTTTGAAGTCCTTCTACTTGTAAAATACTAGTTGTTGGATTTGGATATACTTTTAAAACAGCATTTGTATTTTCAGTAATTCCTAAAGTAACAGTTTCATAATGAGCTTGGAAGCCTTGAGCTTGTCCTTGTCCGTCAGTAGTAAATTCTAAATAAAATTTATTTCCCTCAGTAGTTAATTCGCCTGGATTGTAGGTAAATTCTCCTACTAGTTCAATTAGACCATTTATTGGGTTACCTTTCCAAATTTTCAATGTGTCACCAGAAGCTAAGTCGAATCTATCAAAAGTTAGCCTTAAAAAATCTGCATTTTTCATATCAGGATTTATTAACCAGCTACAGTTTGTGTTTTTTGCATATAAGTTTGGTCCGCTACCGTCATCAAAAGAGTAAGAAGGTAATGTCATTACTATATTTTGCTTGCAAAAATCAGCTCCGTGAGGTGCAAGTTCAAGAATTGCAGATTGAGCATAAGGGAAATCCATTTGAGGATTAATATTGTCTAAATAGTAGAATCCATCTTTTGCACCGCCCCATCCCCAGTTAAATCTAAAGTAAGAAGTGTCTCTATATCCATCGCATATAAAAGCATGTCCGCCTTCTTCTACACTAACACCAGCATACATTATTGGTCTGCCTAAATCTAGGTCATATTTAAGTCTAAATTTCCATTCAGCATCAGACATTTCTTCTTTATATGTAAAATATGAGCCAGATCTGTATTTAAAGTTTTCTTTAAAAGCTTGCCAAGCATAAGCTGTTTGTGAGCCAGAACTTTCGTGTCCATAATCCATATTAACGCTAATTCCACAGTGGAACATTAATCTAGCAACTTCTTCTTTTTGTGCTTGAGTAGAATTTGGCATAAAATAGTTTGGCATTAAACTGTAATCATATGATTCTTTATTCAAATCAACTTCATAGTAATCACCCCAATGATAATTTACAACACCTTTAGCTGTATCTGGATATTCCCAATATTTCATTATTTGAGCCATTGCTGTAGCAACACATCCAGTATAAGTATGACCTCCACTTCCTTCTGGGTGTGGTGGTGTAAACATATTGTATGGATAATCTTGATTCCATTTAGTTAATATTAATTGATCTACTTTTTTAGAACTGCTTTGGTAATTACCATTAAGCATATCTGCCCAAAGTTGTTGTATTTGCTCAGTAGCTTGAATATTATTTTCTTCAATAAAATCTAATTGTCTCAAATATTGATTAATCCACATTTTTGTTGCAGGAGCGGTGTTTTCATTAAAATTAAATTCACCTTCATCAGAGAAAGCTAAAACTGGAACAGATCTATTATCATTACTAACCAACATAAAACCACCGTTAACAAAGTTTAAAACATGTATTTTGTCTTGGTCGTTACTGTTTTTAATACTAGAAATGGATTTAATTTCTGCATTAATTCCAGATTTGCTTGCTGAAGGCATAAAGTTCTGTCCAATTGCAATAGCTGTTTCAATTGAAACTTTGTTTGAATTGTTTTGACTAAAGCCAGAATAGCTAATTAAACTAAAAAAAGCGATTAGTACAACTATTTGTAATCCAATTTTTTTCATATTTCCCTTTTTAAATTTATTTATATTTTAATTTAAATTACATATTATAATAATTTTTCAAAAGTAAGATTTTTTTTTCAATCTACAACTTTTTTTAACAAATTTTATATTAACATTTTGTTTTTAATATCCAACTTACTAATAATTATATGTTTAAGCTATTTTTTAAATAATGAATTAACAAATTCTTTTTTGTCAAATATTTGTAAATCTTCGATTCCTTCGCCAATTCCAATATATTTTACAGGAATTTTAAATTGGTCGGATATTCCAATTACTACACCACCTTTTGCAGTTCCGTCTAATTTTGTAACTGCTAATGCTGTAACTTCTGTTGCTTTTGTAAATTGTTTAGCTTGTTCATAAGCATTTTGCCCAGTTGAGCCGTCAATTATCATAAGTACTTCGTGTGGGGCATCTTCAATCACTTTTTGCATAACTCTTTTTATTTTAGTCAATTCGTTCATTAAATTGATTTTATTATGAAGTCGCCCTGCAGTATCTATTATTACAACATCGGCTTCGGCTTTTTTTGCAGCACTAAGAGTGTCGAAAGCAACAGATGCAGGATCAGAACCCATATCTTGTCTAATCATTGGAACACCAACTCTGTCTGCCCAAATTTGAAGTTGGTCTATAGCTGCGGCTCTAAAAGTGTCGGCAGCACCTATATATACTGATTTACCAGCATTTTTAAATTTATAAGCTAATTTTCCAATAGTTGTTGTTTTTCCAACTCCATTAACTCCAACTACCATAATAACATAAGGTTTAGCTGAGTTAAAAATCTCGTCTTCATCAATTTGATTAGCTTCATTTTCTTCTAATAATGAAGCAATAGTGTTGCGTAAAATCTCATCTAATTCTTCAGAACTTTGATATTTTTCTTTTTTTACGTTTTCTTCAATCTTTTCGATAATTCTAACAGTTGTTTCAACTCCAACATCAGAACTTATTAATATTTCTTCTAATTCATCAAGAACATCAGCATCTATTTTAGATTTACTAAAAATTAGTCTATTAAGTTTGCTAAAAATAGAGCTTCGGGTTTTTTCTAAACCTTGGTCTAAGTTTTCTTTTTTTTCTTTACCAAATAATCCAAAAAAAGCCATATGTTATAATTTTTTACAAATATGTTAATATAATTCTTTTTTTTTAATTTTATTAAAACCTTACAATAACCCCAATTCTAACAAAGCTTCTTCACTAAGCATGTCCTTTGACCATGGTGGGTCGAAAACTAAATTTATACTGACACTTTTAATATTTTCGACTTTTTTTATTGCATCGTTAACATTTTTTATTATGTCGTCTGCCATTGGGCAATTTGGTGCAGTAAGTGTCATATCAACATCTACATCATAGTCGTTGTTTACATCTATTCTATAAATTAAGCCTAGATCGTAAACATTTATTGCAATTTCAGGGTCGTAAACTGTTTTTAAATTTTCGACAATATTTTTTTCAATTTCAGTAATTTTATCCACAATTCGTTATTTTAAAGCATTAAAAGCCATTGCATATAATTTTAGTTGCTTTACCATTGATAGTAAACCGTTAGAGCGAGTAGGGGATAGATGTTGTTGCAGTCCGGTTTTTTTTATAAAATACAATTCTGTTTCAAGAATTTCTTTTGGAGTTCGTTCCGATAGCACTCTAATTAATAATGCGGCAATTCCTTTTGTAATAACAGCATCGCTATCAGCAGTGAAAAATATTTTTCCATCTTTAAATTCTGCATGAAACCAAACATTCGACTGACAGCCACTAATTAAATTTTGATCAATTTTGTACTCAGAAGGCATATCCGCTAGTTCTTTTCCAATTTCGATTAAAAGGGCGTATCTATCCATCCAATCATCAAAAACTTCAAATTCTTGGATAATTTCGTCTTGAATTTCGTTTATAGTCATTTTTTTGCAAAGAGAGAAAATATCTCTCGAATTTTGTTTTATAAAAGTGCGTCTAATTTAGCTGTTAATGTAGCTTTTGGAACTGCTCCAACAGCTTTGTCAACAACTTCACCATTTTTCAAGAACAAAATAGTTGGAATATTTCTAATTCCATATTTTACAGCTATACTATTGTTACTATCAACATCAACTTTTCCAATAACAGCTTTATCGCCGTATTCGTTGTGCATTTCTTCAATTAAAGGTGCAATCATTCTGCATGGTCCACACCATACTGCCCAAAAGTCTAAAACAACGGGCTTATCGGTATTTACTACTAATTCTTCAAAATTTTTTTCAGTAATTTCTAATGCCATAGTCTTTAAATTTTAAATTAAGTTGCTAATATAAAAAATAGTTTTAATAAAAAACTAAAAATACTATTAAATTTAAAAATTAACAAATTTTTTTTACTCTTGTTTAATTTTTTGCAATAAATAAACTCAATTAAGCTTAATATTGTTAAAATATTTATTGCTTTCTAAATATTCTATAAGTTTGTCGCTTAGTTTTATTTGATGATTTCTTGAAAAAACTGTAACTTCAGATTTATTTTTTTTGTCTTCTAAAGATAAACTTAAAGTTACTTTTCCTTTAGAAGATTTTAAAATTTTTAAAAATTCTGAAACAAATTCTGGTGTAACGTTTTCGACAGGAATTCTTAGACTTAGTTCTTTAAAAAAGTTTTCTTTTAAATCTGCAAGTAAATGTACTTTATTAATGTTGAAAGAAAGTGTAGATTTATCATCATTTCTGTAAGTACTATAACTAAAACCACAGTTCATAAGGATAGAATAGCCTTTTACAAAATAATTTTTTAATTCTGTATAAGTTTTCCCAAATACTGCAAAAGAGAAAGTCGAAGAGTAATCTATCATAGTGATTTTTCCATAAGGATTTCCTGCTTTGCTTAATCTTTCTGTAACATCTGTAATATAACCTGCAATTCTTATATTTGAAAATTTTGCATTGTTTGCTTCATTTTCTAATTCTATTAATGGTATAGTTTTTAAATTTTCAATAATAAATTTAAAAGGATCTAAAGGATGTCCAGATAAGTACATGCCTATATGTTCTTTTTCATTTTTTAAGATTTCAAAAATATTTACTTCTGGTAAAATTGGAATTTCAGGTTTTTTTACTTCAATAGCAAAGCTGTCGCCAAATAGGGTAGCAGAAGCAGGCGCAGAATTTTGCATATTATTACCAAATCTAATAAGTTCTTCAACAAAATTGCTAAACCCATTAGTTTCAATAAAATATTGAGCTCTTTCGAGTTCACCAAAGCAATCTAAAGCACCGCCATGAACTAAGGCTTCTATGTTTTTCTTATTTACA
>DAONZU010000147.1:0-5221 GCA_035406965.1 Bacteroidales bacterium | reverse complement strand
TAAAGTCTTAATTCTGCATCTATACAAGTTTTTGAATCAACCCAATGTATTGTGCCTTTTACTTTACGTCCATCAGGAGATTTTCCACCTTTGCTTTCTGGATCGTAAGTGCAATGAATTTCTGTTATATTACCTTTTTCGTCTTTAATAACAGATTCGCATTTTATGAAATAAGCATAACGCAATCTAACTTCGCCACCTGGTTTTAGTCTAAAAAACTTGCTTGGAGCATCTTCCATAAAATCATCACGCTCAATAAAAATTTCGCGACTAAAAGATAAATTTCTTGTACCAGCAGTTTCGTCTTCAGGATTGTTTTGAGCTTCGAGCATTTCAGTTTTACCTTCAGGAAAATTTGTAATAACAACTTTTATGGGATCTAAAACTGCCATTACTCGGTTTGCTTTTTTATTCAAATCTTCACGAATAAAAAATTCTAACAAACCTACATCAATAATATTTTCACGTTTTGCTACACCAATTCTATCTGCAAAATTGCGAATAGACTCTGGAGTGTAGCCACGTCTTCTTAGTCCACTAATTGTAGGCATGCGAGGGTCGTCCCAGCCTTTTACGTAATTTTCTTTAACAAGCTCTAACAATTTTCGTTTGCTCATTACTGTATAAGAAAGATTTAGTCTTGCAAACTCAATTTGACGAGGACGTTTTCCGCTTGTATCTATTTGATCTAAAAACCAATCGTATAAAGGACGATGCACTTCAAATTCTAATGTGCAAATTGAATGAGTAATGCCTTCGATATAATCGCTTTGTCCATGAGCATAATCGTACATTGGGTAAATACACCATTTGTCGCCTGTTCTGTCGTGAGATTGTTTCATAATTCTGTACATAACAGGATCTCGCATGTGCATATTTGGTGAATTCATATCAATTTTTGCACGTAAAACCATGCTACCCTCGTCGTGTTTTCCAGCACGCATTTCTTCAAATAAACGCAAGTTTTCTTCAACACTACGATTTCTATATGGACTTTCAATACCTGGAGAGGTGGGATTTGTCCTTTGTAAGCTAATCTCTTGAGGAGTTTGTTCATCAACATAAGCTTTCCCATCTTTTATTAGCATAATAGCCCATTCATAGAGTTGGTCAAAATAATCGGAAGCATAAAACAAGTTGTCATATTCAAAACCAAGCCAATGAACATCATCGATTATAGAGTTTACATACTCAAGCTCTTCTTTTGAAGGATTTGTGTCGTCGAAACGCAAATTTGTTTTACCATTAAAAGTTTCTTTTAAACCAAAATTTAAACAAATTGATTTGGCATGACCTATATGCAAGTATCCATTTGGCTCAGGTGGAAAACGAGTAATAATACTTTTGTGCTTACCAGAGGCTAAATCATCAGTAATAATTTGTTCAATAAAATTTAAGGCTTCTTTTCTTTCTTCCATTTGACAAAATTTTAAAGTACAAATATACAAAAGTTTTGATTTTAAAAATTCGTAATAATTTATAATTTTGCATATATATTAATTAATAAGTATAATACATTTTAAAAATGAATAAAATTTTAATTACAGGAATGGAGTTTTTCGCTTTTCATGGTCATTATGAAGAAGAAAAACTTGCTGGAAATAAATTTGTGGTTGACTTAAAACTCTGGTACGATACAAGAAAAGCAGAAAAAAGTGATAATTTAGAAGATGCACTCGATTATCAATCAGTTTATGTAGTAATTAAAGAAGTTATTAGCAACACTAAAGTAAATTTATTAGAACATTTAGCAGCAAAAATTTTAGATACTTTATTTTCAGAGTTTGATAATTTACCAAAAGCAGAAATTTATTTAAAAAAAGTCTCGCCCCCAATGGGTGGTCAAATCAGAGATGTAGGAGTTGTTATCAAAAAAAAGAATAAAAAAACAATGAATTAAATCAAATATTGATTTTTTTTTCAAATAATTAATGTTTTTGGCACATAATTTGCTTTAATTTAGATATAAAAAAAGAGTAAATAAAATGAATAGTAATTTAAAAAATTTAGCCATGAGAACAAAGTTGACATTCTTAGTATTTCTAGGAGCATTTTTCTTTTTAGCGAACACAGTAGAAGCCCAAAAGGTTATAACTGCGCAAAAGTATGTAAAATCTAGAGGAGCATCTGAATATGTTATTCCTTCTGGAGATTTAGCAATTGAGAAACCAGTATTATCTCGCGGTGGTTGCTTAATTAAGTTCGATAACTGGACAGGTTATTATGTTGATTTATGGGTTGACAAAGTTTACAAAGGTCGTTTAAACCCATGGGAAAATTCACAATTACTTCTTCCTGAAGGATATAAAGAAGTTTATTGCAGAACAATGGGAGAAACCTACCAATGGCAATCAGCAGGAAAATGTAATGAAGAGTTTTTGCTAAAACTTGAAGATGGAAGCAGTGCTACTACTACAAGTACTGATTCAGATGAGTTTTAAAGAAATTATTACTGCCACTTTTTAGTGGCAGTTTTTTTAAAAAATTAGAAGACATGAAAAAAATAGCATTATTACTAATAAGTATTATCTTTTGCGTTAGCCTTTTAAAAGCCGATAAGTACGCATTGATAATAGCTATAGGAGAATATGACCAAGAACTTACAGGTTGGTATCCTATTAGTGCAGGAAATGACGTTCCATTAATAGAAAGAACACTGTTGGATTTGGGCTTCCCCGAAAATAACATCATGTATCTAAAAGATCAAGATGCAACAAAACAAGGTTTTGAAGAAGCATTGACAGAATTGTATTCAAGAGTTTCGCCTGGAGATCAAGTTGTAATTCATTATAGTGGACATGGACATCAAATATTTGATGATAACGGTGATGAAATAGATGGTTTAGATGAAGCTTTAGTGTGTTTTGACGCACCAATGGAAATGTATGAAGGATATACAGGTGAAAAACATTTTAGAGATGATGAACTTGGAGACTGGGTGGCAAAATTTAGAATTAAACTTGGAGCAAATGGACATATTCTTTTATTCTTAGACTCTTGCCATTCTGGAACAGGTACAAGAGGCTCAGCAAAAGTTAGAGGCGGAGCACCTGCTTTAGTTCCCGCTGGTTGGAAACCTAAAAATGTTGAGACAGATGATAAAGTCGGTTTTGGAATAAGCGATAAAAAAGCAATTGCAAGCAGAGGTGTATCAACAAACGATTTAGCAAAATTTGTAGTTTTTTCAGGAGCAAGTGCAAACGAACTTAATTACGAAACTTTTGATGATGAAAACAATGCAGTAGGTTCACTTTCGTATTGTCTGTTTAAGTCTTTTTGCCAAATGAAAGAAGGAGATACATATCGTCAAGTATTTTCAAGGATTATGGCAGAAATGGCAACAAAAGCACCACATCAAAATCCAGCTATAGAAGGTGATATTGATTATACCGTTTTTGGTGGAGATTTCTATCCACAAGCAGGATATTTTAATCTTACTTCTACCAAAACAGATTCTTTAGTCGAAATTAATGGAGGTAGATTATCAGGAATAAACCCTGGAAGTATCATCGTTTTTGTAGAACCAGGAACATCAAATTATAATGCAAATACACCTATTATAAATTCAGGTAAAGTGTTGCAAACAAATAATTTCTTTGCGCAAGTACAATTAGACAATAAAATGAAATTTGCAAACAATCAATCTGCTTGGGCTTTTGTTAAAACACGAACATTTACCGACCAAAAACTAAAAGTTCAAATAGACGATGTTATGGATGATGATGTTAAAGAAAATCTTTTAACAGAAATTCAAAAATCTAATTTTGTTGAAATAACAGATGATAATCCTGAAATATTTTTAAGCTACAAAAAAACTAGAGGAGCTAAAGTAATTGGTATTACTAATGCTCATTTCGATACAGAATTAAATAAAATATCAAATTCAAATACAGAATCTTTAAATTCAGATGTTGTTTCAACTTTAAACAACTACATACAGGGAAAAGTAATTAAAGACTTGGATTATTACAATGAAAAATATGATGTGGTTATGGAATTAATTCCAGTAAAAGCTAAAGTTTATGAAGATGGCAATTTTGATATTTTAGAATTTTATGATGCAAACTCAATTTTGGTTAATGATGTACCAGAATATAATGAAGATATGATGGCATTGATCAAAGTTACAAATCATGGAACACACAAAACATATTTTAATATTATTGATATACAACCCGATGGCTTTATAAATCCTGTTATTCCAACAGTTAATGATATAGATGGACGCGAATATGTTTTAGAACCAGGCGAAACTGCTATTTTGAAAAATACTTTGGTAATGTTTGGGCCTCCTTATGGAAATGAAGTTTTCAAACTTATTGCTGGAGACAAGCCTTTTAATTTGTCAAACACAATTACTGGACATGGAAATAAAACAAGAGGTGATGGCTCTAATATTTTTGAAGAAGCTTTACAAATTGGACAAACAGGAACAAATACAAGAGGAGCAAAGACTGTAAGTTCTAAAACTAGAGAAGATAAAATTAGTACTTATGAATATACTTTCAAAATCGTAGAATAAAATATACCATACCTAAAATTGTTAATGATTTTGATTTAAAAAATGTTTTTGTATTTTTACAAAAACATTTTTTTTTGTGAAACCTTTAGCTGAAAGATTAAGACCTAAAAATTTTGACGATTATGTCGGACAAGAACATTTAGTAGGAAAAGATGCTCCTCTTAGAAAAATTGTAGAATCAGGAAATATACCATCAATAATTTTGTGGGGTCCTCCAGGTGTTGGAAAAACAACTTTAGTACATATTATCGCTAATTTGAGCAAAAAAGATTTTTATAATCTTAGTGCAATAAATTCTGGAGTAAAAGATGTTAGAGAAGTAATTGAAAAAGCAAAAAAATCCAATCTTTTTTCAAAATCAAATCCAATTTTATTTATAGATGAAATACATCGCTTTAGCAAATCGCAACAAGATTCATTATTAGGTTCTGTTGAAGACGGAACCTTAACTCTAATTGGAGCAACAACAGAAAATCCTTCTTTCGAAGTAATTAGTCCACTTTTATCTCGTTGCCAAATTTATATCTTAAAACATCTTGAAGAAAAAGATTTAGATAAACTCATTGATAGAGCAATAAATGAAGATGATGAACTTAAAAAAATAAAGTTTTCGATAAAAGAAAGAGATGCTTTATATAGATTTTCGGGTGGAGATGCTAGAAAATTGTATAACATTTTAGAATTATTGAGTAGTACTGC
>DAONZU010000146.1:0-5285 GCA_035406965.1 Bacteroidales bacterium | reverse complement strand
ATAGTTTTATAGACCAAAACAGGTGCTACTTCAAAAGAATATTTCTTTTCAATTCTTTCAGTAAATCTGTGAGCATCTTTACCAAAAGCGCCAATATCAAGCACTGGGAGGTCTAATTTTTGCATATCTTCAAGAGGCAAGTCGTATTTTGTTCCAAATCCAGGCATATTATTTTTAAAGTTTTCAATAATTTTTGGATCTTTTGGAGCTGCTGCATAACTTAAATCTGAAATATATGGGAAGAATTTTTTGTAAACCAATTTATAATCTGATTTTGTTGTATTTACGGCATCTGCAACTGCTTCTAAAAGAGCTTTTTCTTTTGGTCGTTTTCCTTCTACATAAATATGAGGATAATAAGGAGGTGTGAAATACACTATAACTATAGGCTCTCTATCAGACCATAAATGATGTGTAAGTTCAACGATTTTCAGTGCAAAATCTCTTTGGTCAATACTTTCGTCTTTAAGCATTTTGTCTGAAAGTTCTTTAATTTTTGCATCAAGTTTATCTCCAAGTTCTGCTTTTACTGTATTATAAAGCTCTTCATAAGATATTACTCTCGATTTCCAAGGTAATTTTTTATATTCTCTATTTGCAAGCTTACAAAATCTTTCATATTGAGTATTCAAATTATCGATAGAGTTTTGGAAAGCTTCGTCAGCTGCTTTAATCATTTTTTCTAAAACTTCGTCTGGCGTGCTTGTATGAGTTGCATAGTTAAAGAATAAATTAGCATACTGAACAGTTTGAACAGAATATTCTGGTTTTAAATCTCTTTGTTTAAGTGTAATTGGTGGAAGAGAAACTTCGCCTTCTGCTACATCGCAAAAATCTGCATTCAAATTTATTCTACAAGTAATTGCAGAAGCAATTTGGTTTGCATCTATACCTTTAAACGACTCTCCCACGTGAGTTTCTTTACCCACAACATAGAATGAAGGCATTAGTTTTCCTACTGTTCCGATATATACATATTTATTTTCATCGCCTTCATACTCTGAAGTCATATAATCTGTATCTAGAAGTGCTAAATAATCTAATCCTTCAGCATCTCTAATTTTTACTAATTCAGGAACTACCGAAAGCATTCCAAAAGAGTTACTTTCTTCGTCGCAAACGGCTGCATAAATTAAGTTTCCTTCAAAATTTTCAATATCTTTTTGTATTTCTTCCATTACAGCCATAATTATAGCGTCACCAGTTTTCATATCAAACAGACCACGTCCAAATAAGTAGTCGCCAGATTCTAAATCTTTTCTTGCTTCTGGTGGTAAAGTTGATGCTACTTTTTTAAATTCTTCGGTTAATTCATAAGGTCTATGAGCAAAATCTTTTAAAACTCCATAATCAGAAATACCTACAGTATCAATATGTCCAATCATTACAATAGTTTTTTTATTATTTCCTTTTCCGCCTCTCATTCTGGCTATTAAAGATTTTCTGCCGAGTTTATCGTTTGGAACATGTACCCATTGTAAATCTTGTGGATTTTTTTTGTAATAATCCATTTCCATAAAAATATTATGCACTTCTTGCACAGCATTTAATTCTCCTGCAGTTTCTACAACACTAAGTTGATTTGTAAGTCGAACAGCAATTTCTTCAATTCTTGCTGCTAATTTTTCGTTCATTACCATACCTTAAATAAGTTTTTTATTTAGTTATTATTCATTATTTTAAAACACTTTGAGCAAGTGCAAATATAATATTTAAAAGGAGAATTTAAAATTTATTGAGAAATATTTCATAACATGTATTTTGCTTATAGTTTTATTCTTTTCCTAATTCAAGAATTTCTTTATCTATAGATTTTGTTGTTTTTGCGCCTAACTCTTTTAGCATTTCTGCTTGTCTAACAAGATTTCCCGAACCCTCTGAAAGTTTAGACATTGCTTTTTCATATTCTTTATTTGCTTTTTCTATTGATACTCCTACGGCTTTTAAATCATCAACAAAACCTATAAATTTCTCATATAATTTTCCACCTCTATCTGCAATTAAAAGAGCATTTTCGGTTTGCATAGTTTGTTTCCAAATTGCATTTACTGTCATCAGCGTTGCAATTAATGTTGACGGACTTACTATTACGACACGTTTATCCCAGGCTTCAGTAAAAATTTGATTATCATTAGAAACTGTTAAACCTAAAGATGCTTCTATAGGAACAAACATCAAAATATATTCTGGATTTTCTAATCCCAAACTATTTATATAATCTTTATCTGCCAAATCTTTAATATGCGCTCTTACAGAGGTAATATGTTCTTTTAAAAATTGTTTTTTTTCTTCTTCGTTATCGCTATTCACATATTTTTCATAAGCCACAAGCGAAACCTTAGAATCTATAATAATATGCTTATTTTCAGGCAAATACACTACAGCATCAGGTCTTTGTCTTCTGCCATCGGAAAGAGTAAACGAATCTTGAGTTCTAAAATGTTTATCCTTTTCAAGTCCTGATGATTCTAGTATTTTTTCTAAAAT
Organism: Bacteroidales bacterium; assembly: GCA_035406965.1. Classification (GTDB taxonomy): domain Bacteria; phylum Bacteroidota; class Bacteroidia; order Bacteroidales; family ML635J-15; genus Bact-19. The sequence goes on along the minus strand of DAONZU010000146.1, from coordinate 2,798 downwards.
CATTTCGCCCCAACGCCCCTGCTTTTGCACATCGCCTTTTAAAGCTTTGGTTAAATTATTTGCTTCTACACTAAGTTTTTGATTTAATTCCTGAATATGTTTTAGCTCTGCTCCCAATTCAGTTCTTTCTTTCATGCCTTTTTCGTAAGTATCTTTTACGGTTTGCTTAAACTCTTTTAAATTTTCATTAAAAGGATTTATTATAGCATCAATTTGTTTTTTATTTAATTCTGAAAATTTTTGGGATTTTTCTTCTAAAACTTTATTAGCAAGATTTTCAAATTCTAATGTAAATTTTTTGTGCAATCCTTCTAACTCTGCTTTATTAGTTTCTAATTTTTCGTTTAAATTGCTTAAATTAGTTTCCGCAATACTTAATTTAGCTATAAGTTCTTTATTTTCACTATCTTTATTAGAAAAAGAAGTTTTAGTTTCTTCTAATTGTTTTATTAAAAAATTATTTTCTGTTTCGTATTTTGTTAAATCACTTTTAGCTTGGATAAGTTCTTGCATACTAATTTCGCTTTGTTTTGCTAGTTTTAGTTTTCGTCTAAAAATTAGCCATGCAATTAAAAATCCTTTTGCTATACCGAGTGCTAAGAATAAAGCTGTCATTTTTTAATTTTTTAAATTGTAAACATAATATTTTAAAGTCTCACTCTAATTCCTGGTCCTAATAAAAAGAACCATTTTTCTGTTGATAACAAATAGCCACCACCTAAGTATAGTGGAAATGTCATTCTTGTTTCTTTGGTTGTTGGATATAAGCTTCCGATAAACACTACCCCCACATCTCTTGTAATATTAGAGTCGGCAAAATTAAGAGCATTAATTGCAATAAATCCTGCTCCTATTTTATATGGTTTAAATCTTGCTATTTTATCTTTTTGATAAAAGCTAAACTGTGCTATCATAGCTAAAGATATACCTCCCAAGTCGCCATAGCCAGGTTCTCCAACTTTTTTTGTAATCAATCCTGCTGGGAAAGAGACATCAATATCGAAACGCATAGATTTTTGAACAATAATATCCACAATTTTTGTATCACTTCTATTTCCTGTGGCTTTCGTTGGCTTAAACACAAGTTGAATTCTATGCCAAGTATCTAAATCAAAAGTTTTACGACTTAAAAATTGGTTTAATCTAATTTCGTTAATAGCATTTTTCTTATTATAATATTGATGTCGTGGCGAAGCTGAACCTGGACTAACCTTATTTGAATTTAGTGTTAATATTTCTAATATTTCGCCTTTACTACCTGTGATTTTAACTTCTAAATCAAAATATTGATTTCCATAAAACTTTTCGTTTTCATCTATTTTATCATTATCAAAACTTATAACTAAATCTTTTAAATGTTTAGTTGAAAATTCTGGACCTGCAAAATCAAACAAGTTTTTTGGACCATTACCATAATCTATCAGTATATAATCTAAAGGTCTAAACACTTCATATTCTGCCACATTTAAAGATTTTCCCGACAACGAGTTATTGATTAGTATATTCAAATTTTTCTTACGAATATTAATTGGTACTTTAGCTCTCAATTCTACTACTTCATTTCTATTTACGAGAGTATCTTCTTTTGAAATTATTAAATCTTCGATAGCAAATTTAGCTTTTGACAATGATTGTCCTTCTAATCTCACTATAATTTCTTCGCCAGGATAAACTACAGAAGATTTTGTCCATTCGCCACCTGTTCTCATTATTTCAAAATTTTCTATTTTAGCTAACGGGATAATAGAAAAATTAGTGATAAATTTTGGAATTTCTCCATCGTTTAAATATAAAACTCCATCGGTTTGATTGTGATAATTAAAAGCTCTCAAAACGCACAATACTCTATTGTTTGTAAGTCTTGCTTTTGTAAACAACTCTCCTACTAAAGCAGCTCCTGGTTCTTCTGATTCAACCAACCTATAAGTTTTTTGAATTTGTAAATTTGGATTATTATCAATTTGAATTTCAACACCTTCGTAACGATTTTTTTCATCTACACTAATATCTTTAATATCAGTATTTAAAAAAGCGAGACGACCAGCTTTTACGTTAAACTCCACATTCAGCGGACCTATTTCATAGCTAAACTTTCCTAAACTATCGCGAACAGGACGCTTTAATTTCAAAAAAACAGGAACTTGCATTTGCCCAGTTTTAGTTGCATTTATATTAATTGCCACATTTCCTTTATGATTTACAATTCGGGTGTGTAAAGGATAATCAGTATCCCAATTTGCTTGTAAAACAATATTTTTTGGTAAATTTGTAGCTATTTCAATAAAGTTTTCTTCTCCTATAAACATATCTTCTGGTTTTTGAACAAAACCATAATCCATAACAGCCACGGGGAATAATTTAACCTCTGTAATCATTGCTCTTCCCTCTTTAGTAAATGACCTTACTTTTAAGCTTAGTTGCGGATTGTCAATTATTTTTTTAAATCTTATTTTTGTTTGATAAAAACTATCATCAATAAAAAATACAGAATCAATTACTTCATAATCGCTAGTTGAAAAAAAATCGAATCTTAAATCAGAAAACTTTTTTGCAGGAAAAACTCTTACAATATATTCTTCTGTAACATCTGTAAATTCAAATATTAATTGTTTTTCGCCATTTACAAGTTTTGTATCTTTTTTTGAAGTAAAAAAACCTGTTGTATTTAATAGTTCGACATGTTCAATTAATAAATCTCTATTTTGAGCAAATAAAAAATTAAACATTAAAGATATTACAAGCAACAAGACAAGTTTTTTCATAATTTCAATTTTAAATTTTTGCAAATTTAATTAAAA
>DAONZU010000145.1:0-5295 GCA_035406965.1 Bacteroidales bacterium | reverse complement strand
GTATAGTCGGCAATAACTCTGTCGATTAAGTCAACTATAATTGGCATGTGATTTTCTTTTAACCCACGTGTTGTAACAGCTGGCGTTCCAATTCTAATACCTGAGGTTTGGAAAGGAGAACGAGTATCGAAAGGAACCATGTTTTTGTTAATTGTAATATCTGCTTGCACCAAAGCATTTTCAACTTGTCTTCCTGTAACATCAGGATATTTAGTTCTTAAATCAATTAACATAGAGTGGTTATCTGTTCCGCCACTAATAATTTTATATCCAGCGTCTATAAATGCTTTTGCCATAGTAGCTGCATTTTTCTTAACTTGCTTTTGGTATTCTTTAAATTCTGGACTTAAAGCTTCGCCAAAAGCTACTGCTTTAGCTGCAATAACGTGTTCGAGTGGACCACCTTGCATACCAGGGAAAACAGCCGAATTAATAACATCTGACATCATTTTTATTTGTCCTTTTGGAGTTGTTATTCCCCAAGGATTTTCAAAATCTTTACCTATAATAATAATACCACCACGTGGACCTCTTAAAGTTTTGTGAGTTGTAGAAGTTACAATATGTGCATATTTTGCTGGATTGTTCAACAAGCCTGCAGCAATTAAACCAGCTGGGTGAGCCATATCAACCATAAAAATAGCACCTATTTTATCTGCAATTTCGCGCATACGTTTATAATCCCACTCACGGCTATAAGCAGATGCACCGCCAATAATCATTTTTGGCTTTTGTTCTAAAGCAAGTTTTTCCATTTCGTCGTAATCAACAGTGCCAGTTTCTTCTTTCACTTTGTACGAAATTGCATTATACAAAATTCCACTTAAATTTACTGGAGAACCATGAGATAAGTGTCCGCCATGAGCCAAATCAAAGCCCATAAAAGTGTCGCCAGGTTTTAAACATGCTAAAAATACAGCGGCATTAGCTTGTGCGCCAGAGTGTGGCTGAACATTTGCATATTCTGCATCAAACAATTCTTTTAATCTGTCAATTGCTAACTGTTCGGTTTGGTCAACAAACTGACAACCACCATAATATCTCTTGCCAGGATAACCTTCTGCATATTTATTTGTCAATACTGAACCCATAGCTTCTAAAACTTGTTCACTTACAAAATTTTCTGAAGCAATTAATTCTATGCCATGCAATTGTCTGGCTCTTTCTTTTTCAATAATTTCAAATACTTTTTTATCGCGTTTCATAATTACTAATTTTTTTTGTAAAAATAAGAAATTTAATTGCAATAAAAAAATAGATTAATATTGTTTTATAAAATGAGTTAAAAATTATAATTTTGTTTTTTATATTTGTGAAAAATTACAAGATGCATTATTTGAATTTTGAAACTTTAGAAAAAATTTCTATTCAAGCATTAGTCGCAGCAGGAGTGCCTGAAAATGACGCTAAAATTGTTGCTGATGTTTTGTTAGAAGCCGATAAATTAGGAATAGATTCTCATGGAATAAATAGGCTAAAACCAATTTATTTAGATAGAATTAAAGATGGAATTTTAAATCCTGTAACAAAAATAGATACTATTCGTGAAACTTTTACAACCGCTGTTTTAGATGCAAATAACGGAATGGGACATGTGGTTTCTAAAAAAGCAATGGAAATTTGTATAGAAAAAGCCAAAGTCTATGGTATGGGAATGGTAGCGGTAAGAAATAGTTCTCATTATGGAATTGCCGGATATTATGGTCTTATGGCAGCAAAAGAAGGAATGATAGGAATTACAGGAACCAATGCACGACCATCTATAGCACCTACTTTTGGTGTGGAAAATATGTTGGGAACAAATCCTCTTACTTTTGTGATGCCAAGCGATGAAGAATTTCCTTTCTTTTTAGATTGTGCAACCTCGGTAAGCCAAAGAGGTAAGTTTGAATATTATGCAAAAATAGGAAAAGATTTACCAAAAGGCTGGGCTATTGACAAAAATGGTGAATCAAAAACAGACTCAAAGCAGGTTTTGCAAGATTTAGTTGATGGAAATGCAGCACTTACACCTCTAGGTGGAATAGGAGAAGAAACAGCAGGATATAAAGGTTATGGCTATGCTACTGTTGTAGAAATTCTATCTGCTGCTTTGCAAGGAGGAGGCTTTATGAAAGCACTACTTGGTTTTGAAAATGGGAAAAAAGTGCCATACAGATTAGGACATTTCTTTATAGCAATAAATATCGAAGCTTTTATTGAACTAGATGAATTTAAAAAAGCAACAGGAAATATTTTAAGAGATTTAAGAAATTCTAAGAAAATGCCTGGAAAAGAAAGAATTTATACTGCAGGCGAAAAAGAGTATGAAGCTTTTTTAGAAAGGTCGAAAACAGGAGTGCCGATAAATCAATCTTTGTGGGAAGAAATTAAACATGTAATTTTAGAATATAAACTTAAAGATTTATATAAACTTTTTGAAATTAATGATTAAGTTTGTGATTATTTAGTGTAAAAAATGAAAGTAATTGAAAATTGGTTCAGAACTTCTGATGGAAAAGATATTTTTTATAACGAATTTTTACCTGATAATATAGATGATGTAAAATTTGTTGTGCAGATTTTTCATGGAATGGCAGAACATTCTGAGAGATATACTCATTTTGCAGAATTTTTGTGTAATCATGGAGCAGCTGTTTATGCCTCAGATCATAGAGGACATGGAAAAAATTGTTTAAGACCTGGAGAATATGGAGTATGGGCAAAAAAAGGCATTTGGTTTACAATAGTTGACGATTTAAAAATTCTTAACGATATTACAGCAAAAAAATTTCCAGATAAACCAAACTTTATATTAGGGCATAGCATGGGATCTTTTTTAGCACGCTCTTTTATAACAAAATATAGCAGAGGATTAAATGGAGTAATACTTTCAGGAACAGGAACAAATTCAAATTTTATTTTAAACATTGCAAAAGCTATTGCTTGGAAACAATGTAATTTTAGAAGTCCTGCAAAACCAGCTAAACTGTTAGATAAATTGTCGTTTTCAAGTTTTAATAAACCTTATGATAAACCATATCAATGGTTAACTCGAGATCAAAAAATTATTGACGAATATATTGACGATCCTTATTGTGGCGGAGTTTTTTCATCTTCTTTTTATTATAACTTTTTTGCTGGCTTACTGCATGTAAATCAATTAAATAAAGCAAAAAAAATAGCAAAAGATTTACCTCTATTATTTATTTCAGGAGATAAAGACCCAGTTGGAAATTATGGAAAAGGTGTGGAACAAGCTGTAGAATTTTATAAAAAAGCAAGACTTTCAAATGTTGATTTAAAACTATATCCCGAAGCTCGACACGAAATCTTGAACGAAATAAATAAAGAAGAGGTTTACACTGATATTTTGAATTGGATAACAAAGCATTTATAATATAAAATGTCTAAAAAATATATTTTAGCACTCGACCAAGGCACAACATCTTCAAGAGCAATTTTGTTCGATGATAATTTTGATATTGTAGGTATTGAACAATCTGAAACTAAACAAATTTTTCATAAACCTGGCTGGGTAGAACAAAATGCAATAGAAATTTATGAAACTCAAGTTTATGTTGCTAGAAAATTACTTGCAAAATTATCTATAAACAATAATGACATTATAGGAATAGGAATAACTAATCAACGCGAGACGACAATTGTTTGGGACAAAAACACAGGCGTACCTGTTTATAATGCAATAGTGTGGCAAGATAAAAGAACCGCTGAATGTTGTGAAAATTTACGAAATTCTGAGTTTGGAAATTATGTTAATGATAAAACTGGACTTGTAGTTGATGCTTATTTTTCTGCTTCTAAAATTCAGTGGATATTAGACAATGTGGATAATGCTCGACAAAAAGCAGAAAATGGAGAACTCCTTTTTGGAACAGTTGATACTTGGTTGGTTTGGAATTTAAGTGGTAAAAAACTTCATGTTACGGATTATTCAAATGCTTCTCGAACTATGTTGTTTGATATTCACAACTTGGTTTGGGACGAAAAAATTCTTGAATATTTTAATATCCCGAAACAAATTTTACCAAAAGTTTTAAATTCTTCTAAAATTTATGGTAAAACAGCAAAACAAACTTTTGGAGATAATCAAATTGATATAGCAGCAATTCTTGGCGACCAACAAGCATCAATGTTTGGGCATAATTGTTTTAATGTTGGAGATGTGAAAAATACTTATGGTACAGGCTGTTTTATGTTGATGAATATTGGCGAAAAATTTGCAAAAAGTGAATCTGGACTTGTTACAACAATAGCTTGGGGAATTGAAAACAAAATTACTTATGCTTTAGAAGGAAGTGTGTTTGTTGCAGGAGCTGTAATTCAATGGCTTAGAGATAATCTTAAAATTGTTGAAACCGCTCAAGAAACCGAAGAAATTGCTTTGTCTGTAAAATCAAGCGAAGGAGTTTATTTTGTGCCTGCTTTTGCTGGCTTGGGAGCGCCATATTGGGATATGAATGCAAAAGCAGCTATTCACGGAATTACAGGTGCAACAAACTATAAACATATTGTTAGAGCAGCTGTAGAATCCATGGCTTTGCAAACTAAAGATGTGCTAGAAGCAATGCAAAAAGACGCAAATGCAAAAATTAATGTTTTAAATGTAGATGGAGGTGCTGCTGCAAATAATTTTTTATTACAATTTCAAGCAGATATTTTAAATATTGAAGTTTTAAAACCAAAAATCCTTGAGTCAACAGCTCTTGGTGTGGCTTTTATGGTTGCAATTTCAACAAAATTTAAAACTTTGGACGAAATTTTGAAAATTCGCAAAATAGAAAAGAAGTTTACACCCAAAATGAAGGAATCAGAAAGAAATTTTGTTTATTCTCAATGGTTAGAAGCAGTTGACCGAGTAAGATAAAATTAAATAATGCAAAAATTCTTATCAAAATATTCTTCCGAGCATCAAGGAATTGCAAAATCTGTGTTTGAAAATAAACGATTGAGTTTTGACCAAGCTCTTTTTCTTTATGAAAATGCAGACCCAATATTTTGTGGCTTACTTGCTGATTATAAAAGAACTCAGTTATATCAAAATAAAATATTTTTCAATAAAAATATTCATATAGAAATTACAAATATTTGCGTAAACAAATGTAGATTTTGCTCATTTTTCAGAGAAAAAGGTCAAGATGGATCTTGGGATTTGGAAGCTGAAGATGTTTTAGAAATTGTAAAAGAAAAAGTATCAACAAGAATTACAGAATTACATTTTACAGGCGGTTTACATTCTAAAAAAACAACAGATTTTTATTCAAATTTATTTAAAAAAATAAAAAAAACTTATCC